>NZ_JASJVC010000053.1:0-24447 GCF_035019905.1 Sphingomonas sp. 10B4
AGCCCCTCGAGTTCCTCACGTTTCATAAACAGGATGAATCACGGACTGCCCGGTTTGACAAGGGGGTGGGTAATTACAATTTCCGAGGGCATGACAAATCTCTCCATAAGGTCTGCCCACTACCAGAGTCTGAATAGTTTAGGTTTATCGCCGCTCTGTTCAGAGCCCACCGCCAAAAGGAGCCCGACGATCGCGAGCTCGGCAGGCCCTCCCGTTGCGCAATTTAAACAAAAAAGGCTATTCCGCCGTAAGCGAAGCACCGGCATCGGAATCAACGCCAGAAGCGCTTGAGGTCCTTCACCAGCTCATAGGCATCCGCGGCCCTGCTGATGGATTGATTCTTCGACGAGGTCGCAAGTGTGGTGTCTGCCTTCGATGGCACTGCCAAAGGGGTAAAGTGCTTCAGCAACTTGGCACCGGTGGTTTCATCGTTAAGACTACCCAACTCGGTTTGCAGTGCAGTTATCGCCTCCAGGAAATGTTGACGGCGGCGGCGGGTCTTCTTGCCGGCAAACAGGGTGCCGAAGAAGTCCGCAGCATAGCCAAGCTTCTTGCCGACGATGCGGATCTTATGGCGGTTCTCGTCGCTCAGCCTGTCCAGGTGCCTGCCCCGTCGATTCAGGCGTCGTTGATAACGGTCGAGTACGTGACCGGCGAAAGCGGTGATTGGTTGGCCCCGTTTCTCGGCGGTATCCATCTCGGAAAGCCAGGATCCGGTACTGATCCAGCGGACAAGGTCGAGCATCAACGCCCGAAAACTATCCGCTCCTATCGCGCTCAAAAGCTCAGCGTAGATCGCCTCGCGGCGCTCCGTCAGCTTGGCGAGCAGTTTAGGATCCGCGATCCGATCAATCAGCACATCGATGTTACGAGCATCGCTAAACAAGGCGGCGGCGGTCCGCAATCGGTCGCTCAGCGCAATGGACTCCGGGTCTATGAGGATTGGTTTGAACAATGTCAGCGCCGCGCGAAGGCGGCGGAGCGCAACGCGGCATTGATGTAACGTTTCGGAGTCCCTGGCCTCGAGCAGGAGGCCTTCATTGAGCCGGTAGTGGCGAATGCAGGCACCGGCGATCGCCTGAAAGCCAGCGGCTGTGGTGAGGTCTTTTTCCAGAGCGATAGGCTCAGCTTCGAGCGCCTCGCCGACATCGGGCGACCGCAGCGCGTGCCCGCGTTCGGCTTTGCTGCGCACGCCGATGCGCAGCGGAACGGTCGCGCCAATTTTGGCCGCGACGGTGAAAAGCGCCGCGCGTGTACCTTTCTTCAATTCGAACTCGAGTTCGTGGATCACGTCATTGCGACCGTCGGTTGTGATGGTACCGTCGTCGTCGGCAATCTCGATCGTCGCGCCATCAGAATCGACGAGCCAGAGCGTGCGGGCAATGTTTGTCGTGAACACCTGTTGCAAGGTGTCGGCGGTGATCGTCGCGGCCGCGAGCTTGGTCAACAAGGCGGCTGTCGGCAGATCGAGATCGGGCGTCTCTCCCGCAATGTCGCACTCCCATTCCGGACGGCTGAACAGGCCGGCGGCTTTACCGCCCTCAACCTTGATCGTCTGAATGCGCCGTTTTCCGTCACGGCGAACGCGTAATGTGATGCCGGCATGCCAGAGATGGTCATCAATGGTGTCAAAATATGCGGAGATTAGATGATGTCGGGCCGTCGGACGACCGAAGCTCGCGAGCAGCGATTCATAGACCGTGGCCCCGACTTCCACATCTACATCAAGCTTCAGCTCGGTTTCCCATAGCGTACCTGTCATTTCGCTATTCGTTTTTACCGGGCGGCCGTGGGACAGAGACATATCGCCGCCCGCCGCAATAGTTTCCAAATTCACTGATGTGACTGAAGCATGATTGACGTGCACATGTTGGACCTCTGCATCGCGGGCTATGGGGCAACCGAAGCGCCGTTCTCGGCGTCGATTGGCAGTGGCAAAACCGTCGGAATCTACCCAGACCTCGCAGGCACCGAAGTGCTGCCAACGGTCATCACCACGCTAAAGCAGACGCAGGCAAATCGCTGAAACATGCGTTTATGGTCGCGTGTTCTCGCATATGTGCCCTCGACCGCCGATGAAGATATCTTGAACCGCTGAAAATGCGGACATGCCCGTTCGTCGCCGCGCTGCCCTCGTATCCTCGGTCCCTGGGTAGTTTCCGATCCTGTTGGGCAGGGGCGCCTTGGCGCAGTCCCGTCCCTTACTCGTCACGATTGCACTGCGGGGCATGACTGGCACCCGCGAATCCATGGAGACCGTCGTGACCGATACCTTCTTCCCGGAGAAATTCGCCGACAGCGTGGAAACCGTGCGCACACGGAGCGACCCTGCGGAGATCGTCGAGCACCATGGCGCACCGACCCGTGCTTATGGCGCGCTGCACAGCAACGGGCCGATCCACAGCATGACGATCGACCGCCGCGCGCTGCTGCCGGACGATGTCGCGATCGACATCCTCTATTGCGGTGTCTGCCATAGCGACATCCACATGATCCGCGGGGAATGGGGCGAACAGCCGTTTCCCATGGTGCCGGGGCACGAGTTCGTCGGTCGGGTATCCGCCGTCGGCCAAGCGGTCACAAGGTTCGCCCCTGGAGATTTTGCCGGGGTGGGCTGCATGGTCGACAGCTGCTGCGCCTGCGACAGCTGCAAGGCGGGGCTGGAACAATATTGCACTACGGGCACGACGCTGACCTATGCCTCGCCCGACCCGCGTGGTCCTGGGCAGACGTATGGCGGCTATGCCGAACGGATCGTGGTGCGCGAACGCTTCGTCGTCAAAATCCCCGATGGTGCGGATCTGGCGTCGACCGCGCCGTTATTGTGCTCGGGCATCACGACCTTTTCCCCGCTGCAGCATTGGCGCCTGGGTTCGGGCCAGCGCTTCGCGGTGATCGGGCTCGGTGGGCTGGGGCATATGGCGCTGAAGCTCGCGGTCCATCGCGGTGCCGAAGCGACCGTCTTCACGACTAGCGAGGACAAGGCCAAGGACGCCTATGCCATGGGCGCGAAAGACGTTGTCGTGTGGCAACCGGCTGCGACCGACCCGATCCCGCTGGTCGGGGAGATGACGAACCGCTTCGATTTCATGCTGTCGACCATCCCCTTCCCGTTCGACGTCTCGCCCTTCCTGCCGCTGCTCCGGCTGGACGGCATCTTCGTCAACGTCGGCGCCCCTGGCGCAATTGCCGGCGTCAGCGGCGGCGCCCTGTGGGGTCAGCGGCGTTCGATAGCCGGGTCCTGCATCGGCGGCATGCCAGAGACGCAGGACGTGGTCGACTATTGCTGCACCAATGGCATTCGGCCGCAGATCGAGCTGATCCGTCCAGATCAGATCGACGACGCGTATCTTCGGGTCGAGCGCAAGGACGTGCGCTATCGCTTCGTCATCGATCTCGCGTCGCATCGGACCGGATGAGGCGGCCTGACACGCCTTGCATCTCGTACCCCTAGCAAGAACTACCGATTCAGCCGCCGCCTGTGGGCCACATGATCGACGGACGACCTCATGGTATCAAGACGCAAGAACTCCTCCACGCCGGCTGTCCGCGCCGCCTTGGCTGGAGACGTGCTGGTCGCGCTCGCAAAGTCCGCTGCCGCGCTGTGGACCGGCAGTTCCGCCATGACGAGCGAAGCGATCCATTCCTTCGTCGATGCCGGAAACGGAATCCTGCTACTCTATGGCATTCGCCGTGCCGCGCACCGGCCTGATATCGAACACCCCTTGGGCTATGGGCGCGAGCTATACTTTTGGAGCTTTATCGTTGCTCTGCTGGTGTTCGCCGTCGGCGCGGGATTTGCTGTCTACGAGGGCGTCAATCACGTGCTTCACCCCGAAGCAATCCAGCATCCGTTGATCAACTATGCGGTGCTCGGCGTCGCCTTTGGGTTGGAAGGGTGGGCATGGCTGGTGTCCTTCAAGCAGTTTAAAGCCGCCAGCGGCGAGCTTGGCTTTTACGCAGCCTTTCGCGAGAGCAAGGATCCGCCGTCGTTCATGATCCTGTTTGAAAACAGCGCGGCCTTGCTGGGCCTCGTCGTCGCCGCAATCGGAACCGCTTCGGCCGTCGCATTTCAGCAACCCTGGTTGGACGGCGTGGCGTCGATCATCATCGGCGTGATCCTGGGTGGGACGGCCGTCCTGCTGGCCCGTGAAAGCAAGAGCCTACTGATAGGAGAGCGTGCTGATCCGCACTTGTCGCGATCGATCCTGGCAATCGCTGCCGCCGAGCCATTCGTCACGCGTGCGAACGGCTTACTGACGGTCCAACTCTCCCCTGATCAGATCTTGGCTGCCCTCAGCCTTGAATTCTCTGATGAGCGGACGATTTCGCAGGTCGAGCAACAAGTGATCGCCCTCGAGCAACATGTCCGTGCCGCACATCCTGAGGTCGTCGTTTTGTTCGTCAAACCGCAAACCGACAAGGCCTTTAGCGCACAGCGGCGCGACCGGTTCGGAGATCCAGTCGAAGATGCGCGCAAGCGTCGCGGAAGCCGGTTTTTCGGCCTGACATTGCCTTCTTTCATTCCAAGCGCTTGGCGCGCGCAGCGGTTGGTGCCCACGATCACCTCAAAATTGGACGAAGGCGCCGTTCCGGTGGGCGAGGTGTCGCAGGACACAATCAAGTCGGGCACGGTTTAAGCCACGCTCGTAACTCGCTACGATTCCGCCCCGCCGGTCACGCTGGCTTTCACGCGGCCTGCCTTGGCCATACCTGTAACTAGAGCATGCATATTGAACGGCTTGGCCACGACCACGGCATTCGGCGCGATCTTCAAAAGTTGGACCGGATCACCGGTTATATAGAAATGGGTGACAAAGCCGCGTGCTAGGATCTGACGCATCGCCGACACCCCGCTGCCCTCGGCAAGATTCCCGTCGACGATCATCAGATCGGGCTCCAAAGCCATCGCTGCCTCCACGGCCTCGGCCTCGGTCGTCGCGATCCTGCAAACGTCATGGCCCATCGCTATTAAAAGATCGGCGAGATCCATGGCGATGAGGACGTCATCTTCGACAATGACGATCCTGCGTCCAGCGGTCACCGGTCCTCTCCTGCGCCGCCTTCATTGACCCAATTCGTAATCGAGCGCGGCAGCCGTCTCGCCGGTCCCTGCTCATCATCGTGGCTCGTGCCAGCTTCATCCGGCGACGCTGGTACCCCGCGGTGGTCGGCGTTGCGCCCTAGACGTTCACGCAGGGACATGGTGCGACTCAACGATCCAGAGATGCTTGTCGATATTGCGTGATATGCCGGTGAAAAGGTCTGCGGTGTCCGCATCGCCAAAGGTGATTGCTTCCCCGATGGCCGCGCGCGTCGAGGTCCCGAATGACGCCAAAGCCTCGGCGACAGCCGAAAGATGGGTTTGCTCAGACCCGATCCCGAGCAGATAGGGCGCGAGAAACGAGCGCTCGCTCGCCAGCTGGATGGTACCGCGCGCCGTTCCGCCAAGCCCCGCAACGCGTTCGGCGATTAGGTCCGACATCGCCTCGACCTCTACCGAAATTCGGTCGAACAGCTCATGGATGGCAATGAACGCCGGCCCCCGGACATTCCAGTGCGCCTGCTTGAGCTGCGCGTGGAGGTCGATCGCGGCGGCCAAGTGCTTGTTCAAAATCTCGTTCGATTGCGCACGGACGTGCTCGGGCAAGCTGTTTCTCGTTGGGTACATGATCAAGCTCCAAGCTGCCCCACCGGCCTTTGATGCAAACCCGCTCGCTATCTTAAGCAGCTTCGTCATTAGGGTCGGCCGCGACAATGGCCCTTCTACGTTCGGGCGGTCAGTCTCGGAAACTACTCACGCTTCAAAAGCGTGACGGCGAATTCATGTCCGGAGTCACTATAAGTATGAGTGAAGAGGCGGAAGAGTGCTACGCCGTGTTGCATGACGGCAGACAACGCACGTTCGGCGGATCCGCGCCCCAACCATGAGACCCGTCTTGCGTCGCCCAGGGCGGCAGAAGGCGCGACCGCACTTGCCGCCAGAGGCCCTCCTGGCATGATGCCGATCATCGCCATTGGGGCGTCAGCCGGCGGCCTAGAGGCCGCATCCAAATTGCTGAATGCGATTCCGCCGATGACCGGGATGGCGTTCATCCTCGTTCAGCATCTCGACCCGAGCCACAAGAGCATGATGGTCGACTTGCTCGCCGAACACACCAAAATGAAAATCGTCGACGCGACCGACGACTGCCCCATCAACCCCGATCATATCTATGTCATTCCGCCAGGCCGATATCTTTCCGTTCGCGCCGGTGCTTTGCAGCTTTCCCCCCGCCAGGCACTCCATGGTGCCCGGCTACCTTTCGATTTTTTGTTGCGTTCGTTGGCCGAGCGCTATGGCCAACAGACGGTCGGCGTCATCCTATCTGGAACAGGTGCGGATGGCAGCGGAGGGCTTTCCGCACTCAAGGCCGCAGGCGGCTACGTGATCGCACAAAAGCCCGAAGAGGCTGAATATGACGGGATGCCGCGCAGCGCGATCGGAACAGGATTGGTCGATCGGATCCTTGAATTAGATGATATACCGCAGGCGCTTGCCGCCCGCCAGGTTGAGATCGTGAATAGGCCGGCAGAGCCGAAGGAACTCTTGTTGCCGCTCCCGACAGGCCTGGACGAGATCATCGGCTTCCTCAAGGACAAGACGCCTCACGATTTCCGGCAGTACAAGCCGGGGACGCTCGAACGTCGCATCGAACGGCGGATCGCCTTTCTCGCGCTTGAGCGCGGTAATCTTGCCGGCTATCTCGATCTGCTCCGTAGGGACCCGGCCGAGCGCGACCTTCTCGCGAAGGACCTGTTGATCAATGTGACTAGCTTCTTCCGGGATCCAACGATCTTTGCGGCGCTGGCTAAGACAATCATTCCTGATCTCGTCGATAATCTACCGGAGCATAAGGCGCTCAGGATATGGGTCGCCGGGTGCAGCACGGGAGAAGAGGCCTATTCGATCGGGATGATCTGCCGTGACGCAATCAAAGCGTCTGGGCGGGACATAAAGCTGCAGATCTTCGCATCCGACATCGATATGGGCGCCATCGCGACCGCACGCGAAGGGCTGTATCCCTTCGACATCGCACACGCAGTTCCAGCAGATCAGCTTGCGCGCTTTTTCGTCAAGGACGAGGCCGGGTACCGAGTGGCGACGGGCCTGCGCGGCGATGTCGTCTTCACCTTGCAGGACGTATTGTCAGATCCGCCCTTCCCAAAGATCGATCTCGTCTCCTGCCGCAATCTCCTGATCTATCTAAATCCCGAGGCGCAGGCCAAGGTGATATCGCTCTTCCATTTCGCCCTGCGCGAAGGTGGAGTCCTCGTTCTGGGCTCATCCGAAACAGTAGGTAAGGCCGAAGACCGGTTTGAGGTGATCGCAAAGTCCGAACGCGTCTACCGGCATATTGCGCGAAGCCGGACCAGTAATACCGGCTTTCCTTTAGGCTTTGGCGATACCCTGCCATCGCTTGGCACGGACGACAGGTCCGCCTCGCCAATGCGCCAATCCACATTGGCGGATATTTGCCTCAAGGCCGTCATCGCCAGCCACGCGCCCGCAGCGATTCTGATCAATCGCAAGCGGCAGTGTCTCTACTCGATGGGGCCGACCGATCGCTATCTGCGCATCGCGCCGGGCTATGCCACGCTCGATCTACTCGCCATGGCGAGCCCGACCCTACGAACCAAGCTTCGGCTCGCGATCGACAAGGTCAGCAAGGCGGCCCCGCGCGTCGATGGAGGCCGCTCGCGCGTGACCCTTGATGGCAGTACCATCTGGTTTCGTATCGATGTCCAGGCGGTTGCCGACGACCAAGAGGATTTGCTGCTCATCTGCTTCGTCGAGGAGGCAAGCGAAAGCGCAAGTGCGCCGTCACTCCGAAATCGCAGCGACGCCGCGCGTGTTGCAGAACTTGAGCACGAGCTCGAAGCGACCCAGGCTGAATTCCAAAATTCAATCCTGAACCAGGAAACTTCTAGCCAGGAACAGAAGACGATCAACGAAGAGGCGCTTTCGGTCAACGAGGAGTTCCAGTCAACCAACGAGGAGCTGCTCACATCGAAGGAGGAGCTGCAATCTCTGAACGAGGAATTGACCGCACTCAACAGCCAGCTTCAGGAAACGCTGGAGCGCCAGCGATTGACGTCGGACGATCTACAGAACGTTCTCTACAGTACCAATGTAGCAACGCTATTTCTCGATATCGACCTTAAAATCCGATTCTACACACCTGCGATCAAGTCGGTGTTTAGCATAATAGCCGGGGACATCGGACGACCAATCGCGGACCTGCGGCCGATCGCTACCGATCCCGAACTGCTGACCGATGCTAACCGGGTCCTATCCGATCACATCTTGATCGAGCGCGAAATCAGCGCGCCGAAGGACACATGGTTTCTCCGGCGGGTATTTCCCTACCGCGCGCATGATGGCAATGTTGAAGGTGTCGTTATCACCTTCGCCGACACCACCGAGCGAAAGATCGCTGCAAAGGCGCTCGAACTCGCCAAGATCGAAGCGGAACGCGCCAATCTCGCCAAGTCTCGGTTTCTCGCGGCGGCGAGCCATGACCTGCGCCAGCCTCTGCAGTCGCTGACGCTTCTTCAGGAACTGCTGACCCAGTCTGTCGAGGCCGAAAAGCCGAAGAAGCTGCTCTCCCGTCAGGGACAAACGCTGGCGGCCATGTCCGGGATTCTCAATGCTCTACTCGACATCAACCAGATCGAAGCCGGCGTCGTCGAAGCCAAGCCGGTAACCTTCCCCATTGCCGATGTCCTGGATCTCTTGCGGGATGAATTTAGCTATCTGGCTCAATCTCGCAACCTGTCACTCCACATTCTGCCGAGTGAGGCGTTGGTTCACAGCGATCCTATCCTGCTCGCGCAGATGATCCGCAACCTGCTCGGGAACGCCATCAAATACACCAAGCGGGGAAAGGTTCTGCTCGGCTGCCGTCGTCGCGGCGATGTGCTCTGCATCGAAGTGTGGGATACCGGGATCGGCATCGCGGCCGACGAGCTTCATGCCATTTTCGATGAATTCCATCAGATCAACAACGCCGCGCGGGAAAGAAGCCTTGGTTTGGGCCTGGGTCTGTCAATCGTGCAACGCCTTGGACACCTCCTCGGGCATGACGTCTATGTTAAATCAAAGCCGAACAAGGGCTCAGTGTTCAGCATCACCCTCTTGAGCCCGACTGCGGAGCCCTCCTCTTCAGTCATAGAGACACCTGAAGCCGATTCCACCGCCTTGCCGCAACAGCGCACCTGCAAAATCGTTATTGTCGATGACGACCCGGATGTTGTCGAATTACTTAAACAGCTGCTCAAGGGCGACGGGCACATCGTCCAAACAGCATCCGACGCGGCTTCCGCAATCAAGCTGGTTGCCGGCGGCGCGATCAAGCCCGAGCTCCTGTTGACCGACTATAATCTCCCGGGGGACACGGATGGAATCGATCTCTTGCGACGGCTCCGCGGCAGTCTGCCGGACGGCCTTCCGGCGATCATCCTAACCGGGGATATTTCGAGCGAGGCGCTGGCGCGGATCGCCGGGGACGATTGCATTCAGCTCAGTAAACCGGTGAAAGCGCGGGAACTCCGTGCGGCAATCGAGCGACTTCTGGCTAGCGCACAGCCGTCATCCTTGCACCGCGTCGGAGCCGTTGCGATGGCAAGAGCACCCGTGGCGTACGTGATCGATGATGATCCGGGCATACTGGCGACCATCCGCGACGTGCTCGAAGATGATGGGCGAAGAGTCGAAGGCTTCGCCAGCGCGGAGGCTTTTCTAGAGGCCTATAGGC
Organism: Sphingomonas sp. 10B4; assembly: GCF_035019905.1. Classification (NCBI taxonomy): domain Bacteria; kingdom Pseudomonadati; phylum Pseudomonadota; class Alphaproteobacteria; order Sphingomonadales; family Sphingomonadaceae; genus Sphingomonas; species Sphingomonas sp. 10B4. Next base: position 9,798 of record NZ_JASJVC010000053.1, read on the forward strand.
CCGGCAACGACGGGTGCCTCCTGGTTGACGCCCACCTGCCGGGTATGAGTGGCGTGTCTCTCATCGAACACCTTCGCGCCCGGGGAGATCACCTTCCCGCGATCCTGATCACAGGAAGCAGCGACATCGGCCTCGCTGTTGAGGCCATGAGGACGGGCGCCTGTGATTTCATCGAAAAACCGGTGGGTCGCGGAGAATTGCTGGCAAGCATTGCGCGGGCAATTGACCAGTCGCACGACATCCGGCTCAACGACGCGGCTCACGAGAAAGCGTCCGCGCATGTCGCCGATCTGACCACCCGACAGCTCGAAGTGATGGACCTGGTTCTTGCGGGTCATCCCAGCAAAAATATCGCCGCCGATCTCGGTATCAGCCAGCGCACCGTGGAAAACCACCGAGCGGCTATCATGCACAAGATGGATGCGAAGTCGCTGCCGGAACTTGCCCGTACTGCGCAGGCCGCCGCCGATGGCCATATGCCGAAAGCTTTATCAGGGCGGTCGTCGACCGAAGGTGCCGCCGGAACCGAAGAAATTGCACCCGTGCCGATTGGTGGGTAGTATCACTCACTGAAAGACCGTTCGCTTCTGAACTACGGCGCAATCGACAGCCATGGAAGAAATATTAGCAAGCTCGCCTGATAACGAGGCACTGCGGGCCCATCGTGCAGTCTACGCACTCTCCTGCTTCCACATCAGTATCGATACATCGTTCGCGATAAAGCCGCGCGAGATGAGAATGCGACCACGCGGCAGGTCCACAGTCAGTCGCCGCAGCCATTGCATCTTCGGTACTGGCCCGGTCGCGAAGGAAAGTTCTTGTTTCGGTCAGCATTTCGATTTCCCCGGGGTCGACCGCCACGTGTGCGCGACGATCCTTTGTCCAACCGTGTATCCCCTCCCACCAAGGCGCCGAAGGATCGGAAAATACTCAGCTCTATGCCGCAAGCGCCAGCGGCGGGATCGTCATCGCGGTGGCGCGGTAGGAGCGCGGTATCTCGTCAGTGATCAGACCTAAGGATTTCCGCGATTTTTGCCGCGATGCGTTCCGGGCGGAGGATGAAATCAACGCAGCCACTCGCAATGGCGCTATCCGGCATGTCTGACTGGAGGGCGGAGGTCGGCAATTGTGCGATCGTCACCCCGCCGCATTCGCGGATACCGCACAAGGCTTCTGCGCCGTCGCCGTCATAACCGGACACGATCACGGCGACGAGCCTGCCATGCCAATGCTCGGTCAACGACCTGAGGAAGACCGTGATGACATCGGGCCATCCGCGCGGTTTGGAAATCGGGGCCAGCCGGAATTCTCCGTTCAGCACGTGCAGATCGCGTTGAGCAGGAATGATGAAGACGTGGTTTGGCCGGATATCCAGCCCCTCGGTGATGAGTTCGACCGGCATCCTTGTATGCCGCGGAAGGATCTCGTGCAGAAGCGTCGAGACTGTTCGGAGGTGATTCACGATGACGATCGCCGCACCTAGGTCGCTTGGCAGGTTGTCGAGCAATCTTTTGTACGCGTCGAGACCGCCCGCCGATCCGCCGACGCATACGATTGGAATGTCCTGCGCTATCACCGGCCGATGCTCCTCTATCCGCGCTCATGACGAGACGGGATTTTTTTGAAACCTGCGTTAGGCTGGTGGGGGCGACCGTACAGGCTCCTGCTCGAAAGCGCGCACCGTTTGTCTCCGACCAGCGCCGCGCTACGCTACGACCGCGTTGGGCAGGCGGCACCTCCAGACGGAGGCTGGCCTGCGGCCGAGGTCATGATCCAGTCTGCGACATCAGCTGTGTAACATGTGGTGGCGCGATCGAACGCCGCGACAATCTCTCCGGCGCCGTTGTGCGTCGCGTTTACGCGCGTCACGAAGTGACGCTGCCCAACGACTGCATGCGTGGGCAGCTCATAGAGCGTTGCATCACCGGCGATCACGATCGTCGGCGAACCGATCATGCTCGCGTCGTCATATTGCGCTTCGAATTGTCCAATGGTGACCGCGAGCGAATAGCCGTTGCGCACGCCCTCCTGCGCCACCGTCACCCGGAAGCCCGGCATCCGCGACTGAAGCTCCCGGACAGTGGCCTGCGCGAAAAGACCCGGCGCGCTCGTCACCCATCGAACGCCCTTTATGTAGCGCGCCGTTCCTGCATGCACCGCCAACATTCGGTCCCCTTCGATTTCCGATGCGAAGCGTACTTTCTCGACCAAGAGCGTCGGTTGCGCGGACGATAGTCTTTCAGTGGTCCTAGCAGGCTCAGAGACACCGAAGCGATACAGGCTGTCGGGTTTACCGCCGCCCAGAAGCCCACCGACGCAGCCCCCTAGCAAACATAGCGCTGCGAAACCGCCAACGCGGACGGTTGATCGGCGCACCGTCATTTGGGGAGCTCCAGTTCCTTGCCGCGGGGTTTCGTCAGCGTGCCGCGCGGATCCTCGCGGATCGAGCGGACAAGCCCGTTAAGCGAGTCCGCCGTATCCTGCAGACTGCGCATCGTCGCATCGATGTCGGGGATGGTTGTCGATGCAATCGCGCCCGTCTGGCCGTCGAGCCGCGCAATCGTGCCACGCGCTTCATGCACCGCCAGCTTGAGTTCGCCAGCCGCGCTGGAAATGTCCGAGAAAGCCTGCCGCCCATCGCCATCGGCAATCTTGTGAACCGAGGCGGAGGCCCCTTGGATATCGGTCGCTGCCCGATCGAGCTTGGCCAGAGTTGACACGGCATCACTGAACATTGCCCGGTTCGCGGCGAACGCTTCGGTCGTCGATCGGATGTCGCGCACCGCACCCGTCAGGTTGGCGATATTCCCATCCGACAAAAGGCGGTTAACCCTGGTGAGAGATTCCGTTGCCGTTTCCAGCATCTGCCCCCCACCAAGGAGCAGCGAAGCCAGCGCGTTCGGCTTACTGCGAATGGTCGGACGCTTGCTGGTGTCGACCTGGCGCAGGAGGGGCTTGCTCGGGGTCCCCGCACTGATCTGAATAACGTCGATCCCGGAAATGCCCTGCAACTCGGTCGTGGCTTCGGAATCGACGCGGACCGGGGTCTCGCCGTCGATCCGGATATCGGTAATGACCTTATTGGGGTCTTGGGCATCCAGCGTGATATGCTGGATGGTGCCGACCTTGATGCCGCTGAACTGGACGTCACCGCCGACGCTCAGCCCGCGCACCGGCCCGGAAAACACGATCCGATATTCGTCAAACTGACGATCGAACTCGAAGCGACCGAGCCAGACGACGAAGATAAAGGCGGCGATCACCAGCAGCGTCGAGATGACGCCGACCAGCGCGTAATGGGCGTGGCGTTCCATCAGCTGAACCTGCCTTCTGCGGCGCGACCACGCGCGCCGTGGAAATACGCCTTGATCCAGGGCTGTTCGGATTTCTCGAGTTCGGCGACGGTCGCAACGGCAATGATCTTCTTGTCAGCGAGCACCGCGACCCGGTCGCAGATCGCGTGAAGCGTATCGAGATCATGCGTGATGAGAAACACGGTGAAGCCCAGCGCTTGATGCAGCGTGCGGATCAGATCGTCGAACGCGGTCGCGCTGATCGGATCAAGTCCCGACGTCGGCTCGTCGAGAAACAGGAGGTCGGGATCAAGCGCGATCGCGCGCGCAACGCCGACGCGCTTGCGCATGCCGCCTGACAGCTCGGCCGGCATCTGGCCGCCGACGTCGGCAGGCAGACCCGCCAGCAGGAGCTTGAGGGCGGCCAGATCACGGACGATATCCGCGGGGAGATCAGCGTGCTCCCGGAACGGCGCCTCGATATTTTCCTGAACACTCAACGCGGAGAACAAAGCCCCCTGCTGGAACATCACGCCGATCCGTTGCTCGGTCGCGCCTTGCGCATCGAGGTCGCCGATATCGTGCCCGAAAATCTCGATCGTCCCGCCATCCGGACGCTTGAGCCCGAGGATCGTGTTCAGCAGCACGGATTTGCCCGAGCCCGACCCACCCACGATGCCGATAATTTCCCCGGCGCGGACCTCGAGATCGAGGCCCTCATGGACGACGAGATCGCCGAACGCGGTCCGCAGGTTCTTGATCCTGATCGGCGCGACGCCGCCTGGCGTTGGCAAGGCCGCGCTCACAGGTTCAGTTCCATGAAGATCACTGCAAAAATCGCATCGACCATGATGAGAAGGAAGATCGACTGCACGACAGCGGAAGTGACAGCGCGGCCCAGGCTCGCGACATCGCCCCCGACGGACAAGCCCTTGCGACAGCCAGAGATGGCGATGATGATCGCGAGAAAAGGCGCTTTCACCATTCCGAGCCAGAATTGGGTAAGGTTGACCGTCTCGAGCGTGCGCTCGGCGAAAAAGACGGGGTTGATGCCCATCATCGCCCAGCTGACCGAGATACCGCCCAGCATTCCCCCCATGTCCGCACAAAAGGTCATCAGCGGCATCATCAGGAGGCAGGCGAGGACACGCGGGACAACCAGCGCATCGAATTGGTCGACGCCCATCACCTGCAGCGCGTCGGTTTCCTGGTTCATCCGCATCGAGCCGAGTTCGGCGGCAAAAGCCGATGCGGTCCGACCGGCGAGCAGGATCGCTGCGATCACCACGCCGAATTCGCGAAGGATCGCCGCCCCGACGAGCTCGACGGTGTAGACGCCGACGCCCATGTCGGTGAGCAGATTGGCACCCACCAACGCAATGACCGCGCCGATGAAAAAGGTCATCGTCATCACGATCGGGATCGCATCGATCCCGGCCTGCTCCATCACGGCAAAAAGCGGGGTCAGCCGCAGGCGTCCGGGATGGACCATTGTCCGTCCGAGTGCCGACACCAGCTGCCCGAGAAAAGCCATCGCCTGATAGCTCTCGGAACCTGCTCCGGTGACCGCCTTACCAATGCGCTCGAACACCAGGAAAGGATGGCGCTTGACCGCAGCGGTCCCTTTGGTCTGCGCCGCCGGACGCACCAGAGCGGAAAGCCTGTCAAAATCGGCATGGGACGGCGTGATGGTTCCGACGGGCTTTAACGCCCGCAAAAGTACGAACGCACCAGACGTATCGACGCGACCCAGTCGGGAGAGGTCAAGCCTGTCGGCCTGACCCACACGGTGCACTTCATCCCCTAGTGTCGCCACCGTCCCGACGAGCAACAGCACGGTCCAGTCGCCACTTGGCAGAAGGGTACGGCCCTCGGGATGATCCAGTATGTCAAAGGCAGCGTTCATTGAGGAGACCGTTTCCTCATGGGATCGTGTTCAAAGGATATAGTCTCCATCGCAGCATCATCCTCGTACCCCTCAGCGGCACCGACGGTCAGCAAGCACCGCGCTGCGGGCGGGATTTGGGGGCGATGCAGCGATCTACCCCAAGCAAAGCGCCGGGCCGCTGAGGGTTTCGTTGACTAGAAGTCCATGCCGCCCATGCCGCCGCCCGACATCCCGGGCATGGCCGGTCCGTCCTGCGGGTGATCCGCCACGGCGGCTTCGGTGGTGATCAGCAAGCCAGCGATCGAAGCTGCGTCCTGCAACGCACATCGGACGACCTTGGTCGGATCGATCACGCCGGATTTCACCAGATTTTCGTATTGCTCGGTCTGCGCGTTGAAACCCAGATTTTGGTCGTTGCCATCGATCAGCCGACCCGCGACCACCGCTCCGTCCTGGCCGGCATTCTCGGCGATCTGGCGCAGCGGCGCCTGCAATGCCTTGCGAACGATGTCGATCCCACGAGTCTGGTCGTCATTCACGCCCTTGAGGTCATCGAGCGCCTTGCTGGCATAGAGCAGCGCGGTCCCGCCGCCCGGGACAACGCCCTCTTCGACGGCTGCGCGGGTCGCATGCAGCGCGTCGTCGACGCGGTCCTTGCGTTCTTTGACTTCGACTTCGGTCGATCCGCCGACCTTGATGATCGCGACGCCGCCGGCAAGCTTGGCAAGACGCTCCTGCAGCTTCTCCTTGTCATAGTCGCTGGTGGTGCTTTCGATCTGCTGTCGGATCGCCTCGACCCGCCCCTTGATCGCGGCCTCCTCGCCGGCACCATCGACGATGGTCGTGCTATCCTTGTCGATGGTAACGCGCTTGGCGCTCCCAAGCATCTCGAGCGTCACCGATTCAAGCTTGATGCCGAGATCCTCAGACACGACGGACGCCTTTGTCAGGATCGCGATGTCCTCGAGCATAGCCTTGCGGCGATCGCCGAAGCCCGGTGCCTTGACGGCGGCGACCTTCAACCCGCCACGCAGCTTGTTGACGACGAGCGTGGCAAGCGCTTCGCCCTCGATGTCCTCGGCGATAATCAAGAGGGGGCGCCCCGACTGCATGACAGCTTCCAGGATGGGAAGCATCGCCTGGAGGTTGGAGAGCTTCTTCTCGTGGATTAGGATGTGAGGATCCTCGAGTTCGGCCACCATTTTGTCGGGATTGGTGATGAAGTACGGAGAGAGATACCCGCGATCGAACTGCATCCCCTCGACCACGTCGAGCTCGAATTCGAGGCCTTGCGCCTCTTCGATCGTTATGACGCCTTCCTTACCGACCTTTTCCATCGCCTCGGCGATCTTGCGTCCGACAACCTCGTCGCCATTGGCGGAGATGATCCCGACCTGCGCGATCTCGTCGTTATTTGAGACAGGCTTCGAGCGCGCCTTCAAGTCGTCGACGACCCTGCTGACGGCGAGGTCGATCCCACGCTTCAGGTCCATCGGGTCGATGCCGGCCGCAACGGACTTCATGCCTTCCCGAACGATTGCCTGGGCCAGCACGGTCGCTGTGGTCGTGCCGTCACCGGCATGGTCATGGGTCTTGGAGGCTACCGCGCGCAACATCTGTGCGCCCATATTTTCGAATTTGTCCTTGAGTTCGATCTCCTTGGCGACGGTGACACCGTCCTTGGTGATGCGCGGTGCGCCGTAGCCCTTGTCAATGACTACGTTGCGTCCCTTGGGGCCCAGCGTCACACGAACGGCATTGGCGAGAATGTCGACACCGCGGGTTATGCTTTCGCGGGCGTCGCGCGAGAATTTTACATCTTTGGCTGCCATGTCATATGCCTTATATTTTGGGGTAGTCGGGCTGCGCGCACGCGGTGGCGCGACACGCCTTTACAAACAGGATCGTGAGGGCGACGGCGTCAGCCGATGACCCCCAGGACGTCGCTCTCCTTCATGATGAGGAGATCCTCGCCGTCGAGCTTCACTTCGCTTCCGGACCATTTGCCAAACAGGATCCGGTCGCCCGGTTTCACATCCAGCGGAATCACCACCCCGTCATCGGCGCGCGTGCCGGTGCCGATCGCGACGATCTCGCCCTCTTGCGGCTTTTCCTGCGCCGTATCGGGGATAATGATCCCGCCCGCGGTCTTGGCTTCGGCTTCGATCCGGCGAACAAGCACGCGGTCGTGCAGGGGGCGAAATGTCATGGTCGTCCGTCCTCTCGCTGGTCTGCGACGAAGCGTCGCGTTCGCAACAGGACAGCCAGCGCTGCCAGATTACGACGGTGATCGTGTTCAGCAGGTCGCCCGCAACGCGCGAGCGACACTTGCCGTGAAAGCGCAAGAATTCCTGCTCGCGCGCAGACCTCCTCCCGCGCCGGAAGGTTAAGCATGGGCCACCTGATCGAGTGTCCTGCGGACCAGCACGAGTGTGGGATCACCAGGATAGGGTTCCGCAGTGAAGCCCATCTCGCGCTCGAGTTCGATTGCCGCTTGATTTTCATGGGCTTCGATTGACTCTAACGTCTTCACGCCCTTTGCCTCGGCAAAGCGCGCAATATGCGCCAGCAATTCCCAACCGATCCCGCGATGCTTGAAATCCTTGCGGATGCAGATCGCGACTTCCCCACGGTCGAGCGCAGGATCGCAGGCGAGCATTGCCGTCGCGATCATCATGGAGCCGTGCTCGTCGAACGCGAGGAAATTCTCGGTGCATTTGTGATCGATCGTCACCAACTCGACGACCCGGTCGTGACCGACTTCGTCCAGTCCGGTCAGAAAGCGAAACCGCAAGTCGTCGCGCGTCACATGGGTGAAGAAGTCGGCAAGCGTCCCCTCGTCAGCCGGACATGCAGGTCGGACATGGAAGCGAAACCCCGTTCGGGTCGTGAGATACTGGCTCCAGTCGTCCACAAAATCGGCTCCGAAATAAGATACGCAAGGTGCATCGTGCCGCAGCGTGCGGCGCAACTCTCGCAGCGCGGCAGTGCAGGCCGATGATTTGAACGCGTAATCCGCGCGTCACCAGCTTCGGAAAACACCTACACCCCATCTGAGACGCTGCGGATTGGAATGGCGTGCCCCAGAGGCTTGTCAGCCGACGACGTCCGCCGCCTGCTTCCGCCAAATTCGGCAACGACAACCGTTGCTAAAAATAGATGCGATGGACCAGTGCCGCTGACAAGAGCGCTCACTCCGCCGCGAAACCAGGTGTCAGCCCCTATGCGCCTCGTTCCAAAACAGCAGCCCCCTCTCCCGAATGAGTAGTTGCCGGTGGGTGACGACGTCCTGGATCAGCGCGTAGCCTACGTATTGCGGGGCACCAGGTTGGTCCAAGACACTATGGGAGATGAGGGGGTGGGAGCCAGTATCGCGCCGACGGCTTTGATCGCTGGTGGGCGATCTCAAGCCTCTGGCGCATCAATAGCGCCAAATGCGAATACCGGCCTTACTGACGAACAGGTCGACGAACGCGTTCGGCGTGGCGATATCAATGCGGTCGATCGTCGAAACAGCCGAACGATAAGCGGGATACTGATCTCCAACATATTTACCCGTTTCAACGCGATCCTCGGCGTTCTGCTCTGCATCATTCTCTATATTGGCCCATTGCAAGACGCGCTGTTCGGCGGCGTTTTGGTTGTGAACACGCTTATCGGCATAGTTCAGGAGGTGCGCGCCAAGCGCGCTCTGGATCGACTGGCCGTCATCAGTGCACCGACCGCGCGCGTTGTAAGGTCAGGACACACAATCGACATTCCCGTCGCTTCGGTCGTTCTCGACGATGTGCTTGAGTTCAGACCGGGAGATCAGGTCGTCGCCGATGGGATCGTGCTCGCATCGGAAGACCTGGAAATCGACGAAGCGCTCGTCAGCGGCGAGTCGGAGCCACTGTTGAAAGTGCCCGGCGACTGTGCGCTCTCCGGCAGCTTTGTAACCGCCGGGCACGGTCACTACCGGGCAACCGCCGTCGGCAGCAAAGCCTATGCCCAGAAACTCTCCAGTGCTGCCAAGGTCTTCAAACCCGCACACTCCGAGTTGAGCGCCGGTATCAACCGCATATTGCGCTACGTCCTATGGACGATTGCGGTTGCGGCCCCCGTGCTTCTGTGGAGCCAATTCCGGGCACAGCCCCTATTCCACGCCGCCGCGCTGCGCTCGACGGTAGCCGGCGTGGTTGCGATGGTGCCGCAAGGCCTTGTGCTGCTGACCAGCCTTGCCATGGCCGTCGCCGTGACGCGCCTGGGTCGCCGCCGCGCGCTCATCCAGGAGCTGCCCGCCGTCGAAACGCTGGCGCGGGTCACTACGCTTTGTCTCGACAAGACGGGCACGCTCACGACGGGCAAGCTCAACATCGCGGACCTCGAGATCCTCGACGCGGATGCAGAGATCGCCAAGGCGCTCGGGGCGCTCGCCGCTGCGGATCCTGCGCCCAATGCCACCCTGCGCGCTATCGCCTCCAAGTATCCAGCGCCAACAGACTGGAAGGCCACGGACAAAGTCGCGTTCTCGTCGGCGCGCAAATGGAGCGAAGTGTGCTTTGGTGACCATGGGAATTGGGTGCTTGGCGCTCCAGACGTGATGCTCGTCGGTGACATGCACGCCGACCTGTTGAAGCGCGCTGCGGCAAACGCCAAAACCGGGCGTCGTGTGCTGCTCCTTGCTCATGCGCGCGCGTTTTCAAACGACCAGCTGCCTGCCGACCTAGTCCCGGCCGCGTTCGTCCTGCTGGCCGAAGACGTGCGATCGAACGCTGCGGAAACACTCGCTTACTTCGTGCGGGAAGGCGTCGCCATCAAGATCATTTCTGGTGACCATCCCGAGACAGTGGCAGCCGTGGCCCGCCAGGTCGGCGTGCCTGGTGCCGACGATCCCGTCGACGCCCTTCACCTCCCGAGCGGTAACGCAGCGCTCGCGACACTTATGGAAGCGCGATCAATTTTCGGACGGGCTACGCCAGAGGGCAAGCGCGCGATGATTGCCGCCCTCCAGAGCAAGGGTCACGTTGTCGCCATGACCGGCGACGGGGTGAACGATGTCTTGGCTCTTAAACAGGCCGATATTGGCATCGCGATGGGGGCAGGAAGTGGTGCTGCTCGCGCTATCGCCCAGCTCACGTTGCTCGATGGCAATTTCGCGTGCCTGCCTTACGTCTTGGCCGAAGGGCGGCGCGTCATCGCAAACATCGAACGGCTTGCGATACTGTTCGTTACCAAGACGGTTTTTGCAGCGGTTCTGGTCGGCACAGTCGCGGCTGCAGGTCTTGTTTATCCATTTTTGCCCCGGCAACTCTCTCTCGTCGGCGCGCTGACAATCGGAATCCCGGCTTTCTTCCTGTCGCTTGCACCTAATTCACGGCGCGCACGACCCGGGTTTCTCCCTCGCGTCTTACACTTCGCGATCCCTGCGGGCATCGCCGCCGCAATCGCGACGCTGGCGGCATATTCGATCGCACTGTATTCCGCCAATGGTTCGCTCGACCAGGCCAGCACCGTTGCAAGCCTCGTTCTGTTTTCTTGCGGACTGGCAAACCTGGCCTATCTCTGCCGACCCTTCACACCGCTTCGCGTCCTTCTGCTTGTCGCGTTGGCAGCCGCATTCGCCAGCGTGCTGATTGTCCCGATCTCGCGGAGCTTCTTCGCGCTGGTGGCTTTGTCATCAAACCTATGGTTCACCGCCGCAATAAGCGGCGCGTTGGCTGTCATGGCGGTGCTTCTCCTTCTAAGCTCCGTCACGCGGAAACGAGCCTCCATGCCGAGATGATGCTGCCTCACCCGGTGGAGTATTGCGGGTTAGACCCCGACTGCTGAAGCAAGCGCATGACCAGCTAGGCGATATCGGGCCCGCGCCAACGCGGTATGCTGAGCGTCCCCGTGAACCGGCGACCTGGCAGGCTACGCTCCAGACGCGTATCTGATGAATCTTTGCCTAAGCCAACGCCCAGCCCCGCTGTCGTCAGGCCGGTCGATCCGCCGAAATCGCAGCCGGGCCTGTCGACCGGGTGCTGCGTGTTCTCCGTGAGAAGAATGTTTGTCGGAGGTTTGACCGCAATATCGTTTTCTTTGGGTTTGATCATGTTTCGTCTCCATCGCGACGTCTGGCATCGTCCTCTGGCCCGCAATTTAGCCATCAGTGCGGATCCCGGCAGCCTCGGCATCTACCCATCCGACTGGCGCGAAACCGTCGTCCGGTTGAATTGAAAGGGCTCAGCCTGATCTGCCGATGTACTCGATTGAGCATGGCCAAATGAGTAATTTCCGAGGCTGGAGCCAAAGTTGAGGCAACTGTAGCGTCAACGCAAAATGGAAAAACCTTCCCAATGAGGCGACCGAAGATTCCCGAGCACCATCTCGTTTCGCGGATCGGGTGGTTGCGAGCTGCGGTGCTCGGCGCCAATGATGGAATATTATCTACCGCGAGCTTGATCCTTGGCGTTGCCGCGGCGGGCGGCACCCGCGGCAATACCCTGATCGCGGCCGTCGCTGCGCTTGTGGCGGGCGCAATGTCGATGGCAGCAGGTGAATATGTCTCGGTGAGCTCGCAGCATGACACCGAACAAGCCGATCTTTCTCGCGAACGCGCCGAGCTCAAGGCGGATATCGTCGATGAAGGAGAGGAACTTGCGCAAATATACCGCGAGCGTGGCGTCGACGATGCGACTGCTCATTTGGTGTCGCGTGAACTGATGGCCAAGGACGCGCTCGGTGCACATGCGAGAGACGAGCTGGGAATTACCGCAACGGGCATCGCCCGACCAATTCAGGCTGCTCTAACATCCGCTGCCACCTTTACGTTCGGGGCGTCATTGCCGGTCCTGATCGTTATCATCGCGCCGCCAGCAACGCTCATTGTGGCAGAGTCGGTCGGAGCGCTTGTGTTTCTCGCCGTTCTTGGTGCGGTTGGAGGGGTGACGGGCGGTGCGAACGTCTGGCGGGCCATGGCGCGCGTCACCTTTTGGGGCGCCCTTGCCCTCGCGGTTACTGCGAGCATCGGGCGTCTGGTGGGAACCACGCTATAGGATTGCGGCGGTTTTTGCTGATCCGCCGCCCCGCTGCGACCGCCCCCGCACATGGCGATCATGCTTCTACGAGCGCGCTCAAGTGGCGCGACAGAACCGCCCGAGTGTGTTGCGCGATCATAGCTTCCTCGTCAGTGGCATACACCAAAACCTTGATCTTGCTGTCCGTCGCGCTGATCTGCCTCGCGTTGGCAGCATTGGGTACATCGTCAAGGACGGTGCCCAGCCAAGCAAGACGTTCACATACAGCTGCGCGGATAACAGCGGAACGTTCACCGATCCCGGCGGTAAAAACGAACCCGTCGATCCCGCCAAGTGCGCTCGCCATACCCCGGCCTCTACCGCAATGCGATAACTGAACAGGCGTATCGCTTCGACCGCGCGCGCATCGTCACTAGCAAGCAGAATACGCAGGTCCCCGCTGATCCCCGATACGCCAAGGAGCCCTGATTGGTGATAGAGCAAATCTTCGATCTCAGAGCCTGATCCGAAACTAAGTTGAGTAGTGTCAGCGGGTTAGCTTGACGACCAGCCCAGTCGTTGATTCAGGGGTTTTGCGAAAACTACCGGAGATCAACGATGTGGACCGACACCACTCGGGCACAATATGCCCGTGCGGACCTGGCTTTGCCAAGCGATTTGACCGATGGGGAATGGGCGGTCCTGGAGCCGTTCCTGCCGCCGCCTTCCCATGTGGGGCGTCCGCGCAAATGGCCTCTGCGCAGGATTGTCGAGGCGATCCTCTATTTGCTGCGCGGCGGCTTGCCGTGGCGGATGTTGCCCCCGTGCTTTCCGCCGGTTTCGACGGTGCGGCGCTGGTTTTACCTGTGGCGCGACACCAAGCTTTGGCTGTCGCTCAATCATACGCTGCTGCTGATGGCACGCGAAGCGCTTGGCCGCGAGGCTTCGCCCAGTGCCGGCGTGATCGACAGCCAGAGCGTCAAAACCACGGAAAGCGGCGGCCCTCGGGGCTATGACGCGGGCAAGAAGGTCAAAGGCCGCAAGCGACATATCCTCACCGATACCCAAGGCAATCTGGTCCACGCCGTGATCCATCCCGCCGACATCCAGGATCGCGACGGCGCGCCGCTGGTGCTGGCCGAAATCATCAGACGCTTCCCGTGGCTGCGCCATGTCTTTGCCGACGGCGGCTATGCAGGCGACAAGCTCAGGGACGCCCTGCGCCGTCTCGGCAAATGGACCGTCGAGATCGTCAAGCGTTCCGATACCGCCAAGGGCTTCGTCGTCCTCCCGCGCCGCTGGGTCGTCGAACGAACACTGGCCTGGCTCAACCGAAACCGTCGCCTCGCAAAGGACTTCGAGCAAACCATCGCATCGGCAACCGCATGGCTATTTATCGCCTCGATACAGCTCTTCGCTCGCCGCATCGCAAGGTCATCAAATTACATCGGATAATTATGAATCAGGCTCTAATGGGCAACGAAGACATCTTGAGAACGGAAGGCTGGATACACGAACAAGAAACCCGCGAAGGCGCGGAAACCTTCATGCGCGACCTGCACGACCACGGCTCGAAAGCGGAATATCCCGCTCCAGATTTTGCCCTGGAGGAAACAGTCACGCTCTCGTCCAATGTACTCGGATGCCGTATTGAACTGGCCTGCGCCAACAATCTTGTTTCCATCGGTATCGGCGAAGCGGTTCTCGGATCACTGGAAGCCTTGCTTGCGACCAGTCTCGATCATCGGATCTTGCCTCAAGTGGACCACTTGCATTTACGGGTGACCCCGTCCGACACCGTCGGGCTGAGTCCTGTCCTGACTTTTGCCGATGTTGAGGGAGAACCCATCGGCTCGATCACCCACCGCATGGTCGTGGAATACAAGACCAAGGAAGATGCGCTATCATTTCCGCGTTGGATGAAGGACGCCGTTCTCGAAATCTTCCTTCGCTTCGCCGCGCCTCAGGATGCCGAGGCGTGGGGTAAAGCGCTGTTCGGAGACGAACGCGCCCAAGATCGCGCGCTGACGTTCTCTAACGTTCCATCCATGCTTTATAATCTGCACGGTGACCGAGCGCAGCTCTCGCTTGCTGATTGGATCGATCCTGCCGACACTACCTATCAAATCAAGCGCTCGGAGGTGTGGCCTCCCACTTCCATCTCCGACTCAGTCAAGTCTTTTGGTAACACACCGCGCGGCGAAGGCCTTGCGCCCAAAAAAATGCGCGATGCCGCCGCAGGGAAGCATTCGAAGACACGATGGGTTTCGCCTATCGATACGCAGAAATGGGACAAAGCGAAATGGAATGGGACGCTGTTCATGTGGTCTCCGCCCGGCCCCGAAATGCCGCCTCCTATACTAGGGCTCGCGTTTGAGAGTTCTGCCGCAGCTAAAGATATTTTTAGATCACACCGGCTTTGTTGCAAAACTGACGTTGGGGATTCACGTAGGGAATCGAGTGGGATAGATGGGCGTGATGCCCAAACC
>NZ_JASJVC010000054.1:0-23901 GCF_035019905.1 Sphingomonas sp. 10B4
CAGAGCGCCAGCGCCCCTTACGTCCCCACCCCAACCCCTCCCCTGAAGGGGAGGGACTAAAGTGGCTTCCGCAGTGCTGAATTTCGCGCGATAGTTCGCGCCGAAACTCCGCGAGGCCGCATGACCGACACCACCAGCATTTTCATCGGCGCCGGCCCCGGCGGCGCGAACCCGCAGCAGCTCGAGCTCAAGCGCGCCAACCGCCACGGCCTGATCGCGGGCGCGACCGGCACCGGCAAGACCGTCACCGTCCAGGGCATCATCGAAGGCTTTTCACGCGCCGGTGTCCCGTGCTTCGTTGCCGACGTGAAGGGCGACCTGTCGGGCCTCGCGATGGCCGGCTCCCCCACTGCCAAGAACCACGACATCTTCGCCGCGCGCGCCAAGGAAATCGGCGACGACGCCTGGGCCTATGCAGACACGCCAGTGCAGTTCTGGGACCTGTACGGCGAACAGGGCCACCCGATCCGCACCACCATTTCCGAGATGGGTCCGCTGCTGCTATCGCGCCTGATGGACCTCAACGAAGTCCAGGAAGGCGTGCTCACGATCGCCTTCCACGTCGCCGACAAGGACGGACTGCTGCTGATTGACTTGGACGATCTCCAGGCAATGCTGGTCGATTGCGCCGGCCGCGCCGACGAGCTCACCACGACCTATGGCAACGTCTCGAAGCAATCGATCGGCACGATCCAGCGCGCCTTGCTCCAGCTGCGCAGCCAGGGCGGCGAGCATTTCTTCGGCGAGCCCGCGCTCGACCTCGACGATTTCATCGGGGTCGACGAGAAGGGCCGCGGCATCGTCAACGTGCTCGCCGCCGACAAATTGATGGCGAGCCCGAAGCTCTATTCGACCTTCCTGCTGTGGCTGATGAGCGAATTGTTCGAGCATCTCCCCGAGGTCGGCGATCCCGACAAGCCCAAGCTCTGCTTCTTCTTCGACGAAGCGCACCTCCTGTTCGACGCTGCCCCCAAGGCGCTGCTCGAGAAGATCGAGCAAGTCGTTCGGCTGATCCGGTCGAAGGGCGTCGGCATCTATTTCATCACGCAGAACCCGATCGACATTCCCGATACCGTCGCGGGGCAGCTCGGCAACCGCGTCCAGCACGCGCTGCGCGCCTTCACCCCACGCGACCAGGCGGCGGTGCGTTCGGCGGCGACGACCTTTCGCGCCAACCCCGGCGTCGATGTCGAGACTGCGATCACCGAATTGAAGGTCGGCGAGGCGCTCGTCTCGCTGCTGCTCCCTGATGGATCCCCCTCCCCCGTCCAGCGCACGCTGATCGCCCCGCCCGCCTCGCGCGTCGGGCCGGTCACCGCGGTCGAGCGCGGCGTGATGGTCTCGACCGATCCGGTCGGCAACAAATACGACACGCTGGTCGATCGCCAATCGGCCGAGGAAATCCTCGGCGCCAAGACGCAAGAGGCTGCCGCGGCGGCCGCCGAAGCCAAGGCGAAGACCGAAGCCGACAAGGCGGCTGCAGCACAGGCCAAGGCCGACGCGGTCGCCGCCAAGGAGGCCGAGCGCCAGCGCGTCGCCGATCAGCGCGAGGCGGATCGTCAGGCCAAATTGGTGACGCATCAGGCCGCCGCCGAGGCGAAAGCCGCCGCCAACTCACCCTGGAACCGCGCGATCACATCGGCGACGCGCTCGGCGAGCTCGGCGGTTGGGCGGCAGGTCGCCAACGAGGTGTCGAAGGCGGTCTTTGGCTCCTCGCGCGGTGCCGCGGGCGGAATCGTCGGCAGCCTCGTTCGCGGCGTGCTCGGCGGTCTGTTCAAGGGCCGCTAAGCGCTGACCGACACCCCTCGTTCCCACCACCCCGGCGAAGGCCGGGGCCCAAGAGCGAGGCGCTGATACCGAAGTGCTGCGCGCGACACTTCCGACCTGCCCTTCTGGGCCCCAGCCTTCGCCGGGGTGCGGCGTCGGTTATGCGATAACGCCAGCTGCCACCAACGCGTCGAGCGCGTCCTCGGACAGCCCCAATGCCCCCGCCAGCGCTTCGCGCGTATCCGCCCCGGCGCGCGGCGGCGCACGGTCGTAGCTGGCGGGCGTCTCCGACAGCTTCACCGGAAAGGCGACGACTTGCAGCGGCGTGCCATCAACGCGCGCCATCGCCTGGACGCTCTCGCGATGCGCGACCTGCGGATCGGCGAAAATCTCGGGCAACCCCGCGACCTTGCCCGCAGGGAGCTTGGCCGCCTCCATCGCCGCGACAAGATCGTCCGAGCCCCACTGCGCAACCGCTGGCGCGAGCTGCGCGTGCAGCGCGTCACGATGTTCGCTGCGCAGTGCCACGCTGGCGAAGCGCGGATCGTCGGCCAGATCGCTCAGGCCCAGCACGCGCAGGAAATCGCGGAACTGCCGGTCATTCCCCAGCGCGACGACGATCGCGCCATCGGCGGTCTCGTAATCGCGATACGGCACGATGTTGGGATGATCGTTGCCGCGCCGCACCGGCACCGTGCCGCCGTTGAGCCAGTTCGACGCCTGGTTCGACAGCATCGCGAGCTGCGTGTCGAGCAGCGCGCAATCGACATGCTGGCCGTGCCCCGTCGCATCCCGGTGGCGCAAGGCGGCGAGGATCGCGACGGTCGCATAAGTGCCGGTGAACAGATCGACGATCGGCACGCCGACCTTCATCGGCGGACCGTCGGCCTCGCCGGTAACGCTCATCAGCCCGCCCATCGCCTGGATCAGGAAGTCGTAGCCGCCTTTGTCCTTATACGGCCCGTCCTGCCCGAAGCCAGTGATCGAGCAATAGACCAGCCGCGGATTGATCGCCGCCAAGCTCGCATAATCGAGCCCGTATTTGGCGAGCCCGCCGACGCGGAAATTCTCGACCAGCACGTCGCTCTGCGCCGCGAGCCGGCGGATCAGCTCGGCGCCCGCGGGCTGCGCGAGATCGATCGCGAGCGAGCGCTTGTTGCGATTGGCGCAGAGATAATAGGCCGAATCGCCCGAATCATCGGCGAGCGCCGGCGGCCCCCAGCGGCGCGTATCGTCGCCTTGCCCGGGCTGCTCGATCTTGAGCACCTCTGCGCCGAGATCCCCCAGCATCTGCGTCGCCCACGGCCCCGCGAGCACGCGCGACAGATCGAGCACCTTGACCCCGGCGAGCGCGCCTTGCGTCTCAGGCGGCATCGGCACGCGCCAGCCGCGCGAGCACGATGCCCTCCTGCGTTTGCCCGCCGATCTCGACGTTGAGTTCGGCCACGGTGCCGTCGAACGGCGCGACAAGGCTATGCTCCATCTTCATTGCCTCGAGCGTAACGAGCTTCTGGCCCTTGGTGACGCTGTCCCCCGCCGCGACATCGACCGCGATGATGCGGCCGGGCATCGGTGAGAGGATCGCGCCGTCGGCGGCAGCGCTTGCGGCACTACCCGACGCCCGCTCCGGCGCGATGACAAACGCGGCGCCATTCTCGAAATAGGTTCGCGCAGAGCCGTTCTGGATGACTGTCCTAGCGTGGTCGTACCATATCGCCCGGTCCTGGACGTCAACAGTCGTCATTGCACCATCGACGTTCAACCGGACTTGTCGTTGCGGCTTTGCATTCAAGCGAAAGCCGAAACGCGCTTTGGTCAATTCAAAGATTGGGCTGTCCCAGCGTACGGGAAAAACCGCGCTGTCGAAGGCGACATCATCGCCAGCGTACTGCAACAGCGCGTCGGAGGGTCGCGGCGCTTCGCAAAGCGTGTCGATCCGATCCGCGATGAAACCCGTCGTGACATTTCCGGCAGCAAATTCGGCCTGATCGAGAAGCCGCGAAAGAAACCAGGCATTGGTCCGCACTGGCTCGCACTCGACTGCGGCGCAGGCGACGGCAAGATCTCTGCGCGCGGCATCGCGCGTTTCGCCCCAACTCACGATTTTTGCGATCATCGGGTCGTAATAGGGCGAAATCACGTCTCGCTCGGCAACGCCTGTCTCAATGCGCTCGCCATCTGGCAACGACAGATGATCTAGGCGACCAGTTGAAGGCAGAAACCCGGTCGCCGGGTTCTCCGCATACAGCCTTGCTTCCATCGCCCAACCATTGATCGACAGCTCGTCCTGCCGCTTCGGCAACGCCTCCCCGCTCGCCACGCGCAGCTGCCATTCGACCAGATCGACCCCGGTGATCTCCTCGGTCACCGGATGCTCGACCTGGAGCCGCGTGTTCATTTCCATGAACCAGATATGGTCGGCGCGCAGGCCCTCGCTCGCATCGGCGATGAACTCGATGGTCCCCGCCCCGACATAATCGACCGCCTTGGCCGCCTTGACCGCCGCGGCACAGATCGCTTCTCTCGTCGCGGCGTCCATCCCCGGCGCGGGGGCTTCCTCGATCACCTTCTGGTGGCGGCGCTGGAGCGAGCAGTCGCGCTCGAACAGATGGACGACGGTGCCGTGGGTGTCGCCGAACACCTGCACCTCGATGTGGCGCGGCGAGAGGATGTATTTCTCGATTAGCACATCGGTATTGCCGAACGACGACGCCGCCTCGCGCTGGCACGAGACCAATGCATCGGCGAAATCGGCCGGATCGTCGACGCGCCGCATCCCCTTGCCGCCACCGCCCGCGACCGCCTTGATCAGCACGGGATAGCCGACCGCCGCCGCTTCCGCCGCCAGCCGCTCGGGCGACTGGTCGGCGCCGAGATAGCCCGGCGTCACCGGCACGCCCGCCGCGATCATCCGCTCCTTGGCGGCGTCCTTGAGGCCCATCGCGCGGATGCTGTCGGGGTTGGGGCCGACCCAGACGATCCCGGCATCGATCACCGCTTGCGCAAAGTCGGCATTTTCCGAGAGGAAGCCATAGCCGGGGTGGATCGCCTCCGCGCCTGTGGCTTTCGCCGCAGCAATGATCTTTTCGCCGACCAGATAGCTTTCGCGCGCCGGCGACGGGCCGATATGCACCGCCTCATCGGCCTGCCGGACGTGGAGCGCCTTCGCGTCGGCATCCGAATAGACCGCGATCGTCCGCACCCCCATCGCGCGCGCGGTGCGGATGATGCGGCAGGCGATCTCGCCGCGATTGGCGATGAGCAAAGACTGGATCATGCGTGTCTATCCGTCGCCCCGGCGCAGGCCGGGGCCGTTACGATGAGAGAACCGCCGCGCGCCCACGCACAGCGGCTTCGGCCTGCGCCGGGGCGACGGAGGTAGGTCATCCCTCGCAGCCCGTCGTGCGCGACGACCAGGTCAGATTCTGGACCTTCCAGCTACCGCCCTCACGCACCAGGTCGAAATGGTCGTAGCCGCAATGGTGGAGCTTGCCGTCGATGCGGAAGGTGTACGGGCTCCACACCATCGCGATATCGCCGTCGATCTCGACCGCGGGCGTGCCGAGCCGCTCGTCATAGCGCTCGGGCCCGGGGGCGAAGCGCGCGAGCAACTGCTCGCGGGTCGAATGCGTGATCTTGCGCGTGCCGTCGGCCTGCTCGGCGACCGCGGTTGCGGTGGCATCGCTGCGCAGCGCCTGGCCGATCGCCGCCGCATCGCGCGCGGCGATGCCGGCGAGCAGCGCGTTGACCGGCGCCATCACCTGCGCCTCCTCGGTGCCGGGGGGCGGCAGGCCGGTGCCCTTGACGATCGGCTGAACGGGGGTCGTCTGCGACGACATTTGCGCGGCAAGCAGGAGGGCGAGGATCAGGGGCATGGATGTTCCTTAAGGTCTCGCGAAATGGGGAAGGATGAGGGTCGGATCGGCCATCACATCCGGAACACGCCGAACGCCGGGCGCTCGGGGATCGGCGCGTTGAGCGTCGCGGCGAAGGCGAGGCCGAGCACGTCACGCGTCTGCGCCGGGTCGATGATGCCGTCGTCCCACAGCCGCGCCGTCGCGTACCAGGGGTTGCCCTCGTCCTCGTATTTCTGGCGGATCGGCGCCTTGAACGCCTCGGCCTCATCGTCCGACCAGCCATCGGCATCGCGGTGGACGGTCGCCAGCACCGACGCAGCCTGCTCGCCGCCCATCACCGAGATGCGGCTGTTGGGCCAGCTGAACAGGAAGCGCGGCGAATAGGCGCGCCCGCACATGCCGTAATTGCCCGCGCCGAAGCTTCCGCCGATCAGTACGGTGATCTTGGGCACGCTCGCCGTCGCCACCGCGGTGACGAGCTTGGCACCGTGCTTGGCGATCCCCTCGGCCTCGTACTTGCCGCCGACCATGAAGCCCGAGATGTTCTGCAGGAACAGCAACGGGATCCGCCGCTGGCACGCCAGCTCGATGAAATGCGCGCCCTTCTGCGCGCTCTCCGAAAACAGCACGCCGTTATTGGCAAGGATCGCGACCGGCATCCCCCAAATATGCGCGAAACCGCAGACCAGCGACGTGCCGTAAAGCGCCTTGAACTCGTGAAACTCGGACCCGTCGACCAACCGCGCGATGATCTCGTGCACGTCGTACGGCGCGCGCACGTCGCTCGGCACGATGCCGTACAGCTCCTCGGCGTCGAACTTCGGCGGGCGCGGCTCCTTCACGTTCACGGCAGCGCCAGACTGCGGCTGCAACGTCGAGACGATGTCGCGCACGATCGTCAGCGCATGCTCGTCATTCTCGGCGACGTGATCGACTACGCCCGAGCGCCGCCCATGCGTATCCGCGCCGCCCAGTTCCTCAGCCGAGATCACCTCGCCCGTCGCCGCCTTCACCAAAGGCGGGCCGGCGAGGAAGATCGTCCCCTGCCCGCGCACGATGATCGTCTCGTCCGACATGGCTGGCACATAGGCGCCGCCTGCGGTGCACGACCCCATCACGCACGCGATCTGCGGAATGCCCTTGGCGCTCATGTTCGCCTGGTTGAAGAAGATCCGCCCGAAATGGTCGCGGTCGGGGAAGACTTCGGCCTGGTGCGGCAAGTTCGCGCCGCCCGAATCGACGAGGTAGATGCACGGCAGCATGTTCGCCTCGGCAATCTCCTGCGCGCGCAGATGCTTCTTGACGGTCAGCGGGTAGTAGGTCCCGCCCTTCACCGTCGCATCGTTGCACACGATCATGCACTGCCGACCCGAGACACGCCCGATCCCGGCGATCACGCCCGCGCCCGGCACCTCGTCGTCGTACAGCCCATTGCCGACGAGCTGGCCGATCTCGAGGAAGGGCGAACCCGGATCGAGCAACCGCTCGACACGCTCGCGCGGAAGCAGCTTGCCGCGTGCGGTATGGCGCTCACGGCTCTTCTCGGTGCCGCCACGAGCCGCCTGCGCAACGTCGGCGCGCAGCCGCTCGACCAAGGCGCGATTGTGCGCCGCATTGGCGCGGAAGGTCTCGCCATCGGCGCTGAGCTTGGTGTCGAGGACGGGGGCGCTCAAAGCGGGCTTCCTGCTTGCGGTATCCGTTGCATATGAAACTGCCTAGCGACCCGCGCCGACGAAGGAAAGCCGATTGGCAGACGCGACGGAGCGCGTATACCGCGACGCAAAGCCGATAGTTGCAGAGGAAACATCCTGATGAAACGCTTCTCCGTCCTTTCGATCGCATTGCTTGCCAGCTCGGCGATCGCCACCGGCGTCGCGGCGCAGATGATCGGCACGCAATCGGGCGTCGACCCAGCGCTGATCGACAAGAGCGTCAAGCCGGGCGACAATTTCGACGATTACGCCAATGGCACGTGGCGCAAGACCGCCGAGATCGAGCCTGCGCGCTCGTCGACAGGCGTCGGGGTCGAAGTGTCGAAGGTGGCCGAGGCGCGCAACGCGACGATCATCCAGAACGCCGCCAAGGCGAACGCCGCACCCGGCAGCAGCCAGCGGCTGATCGCCGACTATTACGCCGCGTATAACGACGCCGCTGCGATCGAAGCGCGCGGCATCGCGCCGCTCAAGGCGCTCATCGCGCCGTATTATGCACTGCGCGACAAGGCGGCGCTGGCCAAGGTGATGGGCGCGCAGATGCGTGCCGATACCGACCCGTTCAACAACAACAATTACGCCAGCACGACCAATCTGTTCGGCCTGTTCGTCTCGCAGGATCTCAACCAGCCCAAGCGCAACACGCCCTATCTAATGCAGGGCGGCCTCGGCCTCGCCGATCGCGATTATTATCTGTCGCAGAGCCCGCAAATGGCCGAGCTGCGCGAGGGCTACAAAGCGTATCTCACGCAGATCTTCGGCCTGGCCGGCCTCAGCGATCCGGCGGCCCGCGCCGCGCGCGTCTTCGCGCTCGAAATGAAGATCGCCGCCGCACAGACCGACATCGAGGCAAGCCAGGACGCGAGCAAGGGTGACAATCCGTGGACCCGCGCCGACTTCGCGCGGAAAGCCCCGGGGCTCGACTGGACGGCGTATTGGGCGGCGGCGGGCATCCCGGCGGGCCAGCAGGACTTCATCGCCTGGCAGCCCGACGCGATCACCAAGCTTTCGGGCCTCGTCGCAAGCGAGCCGCTCGCCGACTGGCAGGACTGGCTGACCGCGCACCGCATCACCGCGACAGCCTCGGTGCTCCCCAAGGCGTTCGACGATGCGCGCTTCGCCTTCTACGGCAAGCAGCTCAACGGCACCCCCGCGCAGCAGACGCGCGACAAGCGCAGCATCGCGGCGGTCAATGCGGCACTCGGTGACGAGGTCGGCCGGCTCTACGCCGCGCGCTATTTCTCGGCGCAGTCGAAGGCCGAGATCCAGACGATGGTCAAGAACATCGTCGGCGCATTCGACCAGCGCATCCAGAAGCTCGACTGGATGACCCCGGGGACCAAGGCCGAGGCGCGCCGCAAGCTGTCGGTGCTCTATGTCGGCGTCGGCTATCCCGACCATTGGCGCGCCTTCCCCAAGTTCGCGGTCGACGCGAAGGACCCGATCGGCAATCTGGAGCGCGCCGATCTGGCGATCTATCGCTACCAGATCGGCAAGCTCGGCAAGGCGCCCGACCGCACCGAATGGTGGATGACCCCGCAGACGGTGAACGCGGTCAATCTGCCGCTGCAGAACGCGCTCAACTTCCCCGCGGCGATCCTGCAGGCGCCGTATTTCGACGCGAAATACGATGCCGCGGCCAATTACGGCGCGATCGGCGCGGTGATCGGGCACGAGATCAGCCACAGCTTCGACAATCTCGGCGCCGATTTCGATTCGACCGGCAAGTATCGCAACTGGTGGACCCCAGCCGATCTCGCGCGCTTCGAACAAGCGGGTTCGGCGCTCGCGGCGCAATATGATGCCTATGAGGCGCTCCCTGGGCTCAAGCTCAAGGGCAAGCAGGAGCTCGGCGAGAACATCGCCGACACCGCCGGCCTCACCGCAGCGTACGAAGCATATCGCGCGTCGTACGGCGGCAAGGAGCCGCCGGTGATCGACGGGATGACCGGCGACCAGCGCTTCTTCCTGGCGTTCGCGCAGAGCTGGCGGACCAAGATGCGCGACAAGGCGCTGCGCGCGCGGATCGCGACCGACGTCCACGCACCCGCGATGTTCCGCGTGCTGACGGTGCGCAACCTCGACGCCTGGTATCCAGCGTACAAGGTGCAGCCGAGCGACAAGCTGTACCTCGCGCCGGGTGCGCGGGTTCAAGTCTGGTAAAAGGGGGGGCTCCCCCCCCAACCCCGTCATGCCGGGCTCGTCCCGGCATCCACCGTGCCGCATAGCTGGCGATTGTAACGCCAACGCCACGGTGGATCCCGGCACAAGGCCGGGATGACGGTTGTGGGTTACTGCGCGGCGGGCGCGTCGTTGCCGATCAGCTCGCGGCCGATCAGCATCCGGCGGATCTCGTTGGTCCCAGCCCCGATATCGAGCAGCTTGGCGTCGCGATAATAGCGCTCGACCGGCCAGTCCTTGGTATAGCCCGCCCCGCCCAGCGCCTGCACCGCCTCGTTGGCGACCTTCACGGCATTCTCGCTCGCGAGCAAAATCGCACCCGCCGCATCGAAGCGCGTCGTCCGCCCGTCATCACAGCTGCGCGCCACCGCATAGACATAGGCGCGCGCCGAATTGAGCGCGACATACATGTCGGCGACCTTCGCCTGCATCAGCTGGAAGCTGCCGATCGCCTTGCCGAACTGCCGCCGCTCACGCACGTACGGCACGACCACGTCGAGGCACGCCTGCATGATCCCGAGCTGGATTCCCGCAAGCACGGTGCGCTCGTAATCGAGCCCCGACATCAGCACGCCGACGCCGCCATTCTCCGGGCCCATGATATTTTCTTCCGGAACCTCGCAATCGGTAAAGACGAGTTCGGCGGTCGGCGAACCGCGCATCCCCATCTTGTCGATCTTCTGCCCGATCGCGAAACCCGGCATGTCCTTCTCGATCAGGAACGTCGTGATCCCGCGCGAGCCCTCGCCCGTCTTGGCATAGACGACGAGCGTGTCGGCATAAGCCGCGTTGGTGATCCAGAATTTGGTGCCGTTGAGCACATAGCCGCCCTGCACCTTGTCGGCCTTGAGCTTCATCCCGACGACGTCCGACCCCGCGCCCGCCTCCGACATGGCAAGGCTGCCGACATGCTCGCCCGAGATCAGCTTGGGGAGATATTTCGCTTTCTGCTCAGGGTTCGCCCAGCGCGCGATCTGGTTGACGCACAGGTTCGAATGCGCGCCATAGCTCAGGCCGACCGACGCCGACGCGCGCGACACTTCCTCGCATGCGATGACATGCTCGAGATAGCCGAGCCCGAGCCCGCCATCCTCTTCGGCAACCGTCACGCCGTGCAACCCGAGCGCACCCATTTCGGGCCACAGGCTCCGCGGAAACCAGTCCTCGGCATCGACCTTTGCCGCGATCGGCGCGATCCGGTCGGTCGCGAAGCGCTGTGTCGTGTCGCGGATCATGTCCGCCGTCTCGCCCAGTGCGAAATCCATCTGGTTCATGATCGACCTCTCTTAGTTTCTCGTGTTACCACCGCGCATAGCGTGGCTCGTTAGAAAGCGGTAGCTGCGCGATTGTCCAATCGATGCCGATTGCCCCCTACCAAGCGGAACCAGCAAAACCCGCCACGGGTTAGACCCGCGCCGATCCTGGATCGTTGCTCTTCTGTCACGAGGACTCCCGAATGCCCGTAAAATCGATTTTCGCTGCCGCGCTCGCCTTGCTCGGCGCCAGCTCCGCCCTTGCCGGCCCAGTCCCGATCGGCCCCGCGGCCACCGCGTTCAAGGTCGGCAGCATCCGAGTCGTCGCGCTGCGCGACATGATCAACGCCGTGCCCAACGATGCGAGCGTGTTCGGCCCGCAAGTCGGCGTCCCCGCCGTCTCGGCGGTGCTGCGCCAGGCGGGCGCCCCCACCGATACGCTGCCGCTCGGTGTCGACGCGCTGCTCGTCGAGCTGCCGGGGCACACCGTGCTGATCGACACCGGGCTCGGACCCAAGGTCGGCGGAGCGCTGCCCAGGAGCTTTGCCGCGGCAGGCGTCGATCCCGCCAAGGTCACCGACGTGCTGATCACGCATTCGCACGGCGACCATGTCGGCGGCCTCCTCACCGCAGACGGCGGCCTTGCCTTCCCCAATGCGACGATCCGCATGGCCGCGGCCGAATGGGCGTTCCTCAAGAGCAAGCCCGACAATGCCGCGCTGGCTGCCGCGATCACGCCCAAGGTGCAGACCTTCACCCCCGGCGCGGCGGTCGTTCCCGGCATCCGCGCGATCGCGCTGCCCGGTCACACCCCCGGCCATTCGGGCTATGAGATCATCTCGGGCAAGGACCGCCTGCTCGACATAGGCGACAGCGCGCACAGTGCGATCGTCTCGCTCGCCAAGCCCGAATGGGTGATCGCGTACGACACCGACGCCAAGCAGGGCGTGATCCGCCGCGAAGCGACGCTCGCGCAGCTTGCCGCAAGCCATGAGCGCGTGTTCTCGCCGCACTTCCCCTTCCCCGGCGTAGGCCAGATCGTGAAGCGCGGCACCGGCTATGTCTGGCAGCCCGCGCGCCGCTGACCCCTACCCGGCTGGCGCAGACCGACCAAGTCCAAGACGACGCTCGCAGATCTTTTCGCCAAAACGCTCGAACTCGCCGGCGGCGAGCGGATCTGCGGCGTCGTCGGGGATAGCCTCCACGGACTCCCCACGCCCTGCGCGGTTGCGGCGAGATCGCGGCCTGGGCCGGGGGGTGCGGCCAACGCTACAGGCTCCCCATCAGCGGCCCGTACGATGACGGACTTCACGCTCGACATGGCGAGAGCGGGGATTCGGTGATCGACCTCGTCAAGACCAATGGCGGGCTGCTGAAGCCGCTGTCCTAGACCTCAGCGCGCCAAGTGGCGCGCGTGCCAGGCGACATGCTCGGCAAGGAAGGTCGAGATGAAGTAGTAACTGTGGTCATACCCCGGCTGCATCCGCAGCTCGAGCGGGATCCCGGCGGCGGCGCACGCCGCCTCGAGCAATTCGGGCCGCAACTGGGTTTCGAGAAACGCATCGGCATCGCCCTGATCGACGAGCAGCGCCGCCACGCGCGCGCCATCCTCGATCAGCGCGATCGCGTCATGCTTGCGCCACGCGGCGCGATCTTCGCCAAGATACCCCGCCAGCGCCTTCTGCCCCCACGGCACCTGGCTCGGCGCGACGATCGGCGCGAACGCCGAGACCGAGCGATACCGCCCCGGCCGCGCCAGCGCGAGCGTCAGCGCACCATGCCCGCCCATCGAATGCCCGGTGATCGACTGCCGATCGAGGTCGACCGGGAAATTGGCGGCGACAAGCGCTGGCAGCTCGTCGGTAACATAGCTCGCCATGCGGTAATGCTGCGCGAACGGCGCCTGCGTCGCGTCGACATAGAAGCCCGCGCCGAGCCCGAAATCGTACGCCCCCTCGGCATCATCGGGAACGCCCTCCCCGCGCGGCGATGTATCGGGCGCGACGAAGATGATCCCCGCCTCGCGACACGCCGCACGATACTCACCCTTTTCGGTGACGTTCGCCTGGGTGCAGGTCAGCCCCGAGAGATACCACAAGACCGCAAGCCGATCGCCCGGCGCGTGATCGGGGACGAACACGCTGAACGTCATCGGCGTCCCGGTCTGCGTCGAATCGTGGCGATAGACGCCTTGCGTCCCACCATGCGCGCGTGTTTCGGATACCGTCTCGAGGGGCATTTCGACCATCCCGTATGTGCTGGAACACGGTCGTACCGACCGCGCGAGGGGACATAGCCGCGATCGACCCACGATGGAAAGCCGAGCCGCTACCGCCAGTGACTGTCAGGAAATGCGTGGAGCGGGTGAAGGGAATCGAACCCTCGTCGTAAGCTTGGGAAGCTTCTGCTCTACCATTGAGCTACACCCGCAATGCAACACCTTTGCCGATGAACCGGACGTGCCGTTGCACGTGGTCCTGGAGCAAGTCCGTTGATGGACGCGTCCCTACCACATTACGAACCCGCTCGTCAACGGAACGATCCTCGCCGCCAGCGCTTGCGTCCCACGAAGTGGTGCGGCGACGCGATCGGTGCGGGCCGCGAGTCCAAAAACCTTGGTCACACGCCGGCAATGCCACCGCTTTTGGGCGGAATCCTGGCCGCCATGTCGCCGCTGCCCGGCTCTACCCGCAGCGCTGTCACCCGCTCACGCCAGCGTCGCGCGATTGCCGTCGAGCACGATGCGGAACGGAGCTGCGGGCGTTCCGCCAAAGGCGCAGCGCGCTTCCGCCACATCGACCGGGTCGCCCGTCAGCCCCGGCCGATCGACGAAGCTGATCACGCTGAGGTCGCCCAGCACCAGCCAGCTATAGGCCTGGATCGGCGCATCGGGCGGATTGCCGCAGACCAGCCCCGTTCCGTTGAGCGGCGTCCACGGCCCTGCAAGGTGCTCGGCGACCATGCCGTACAGCCCGGTCGGCCCCGATGGGCCGCCATCCGCGAACACCTTACGCTGCGTCGACCAGAAGCAATAATAGCGCTGGTCGGAGTGGACGAGGTGCGGCCGCTCGAGCTCGTTATTGACCCCATCCGCAGTAATCAGCGGGGGCTCGAGCGTCCACTGCCCGGCCCCGCCGCGCGCCACCCCGATCGCGCCGTTCCATGGGGAGGAAGACTGCGCGAGCGAGGCGGCGAAGACGAGATATTCGGCACCATCGGCCGGATCGCAAAACCACGCCGGATCGCGGAACGCCTTGATCGTGCCGATCGCGCCGCCGCCGGTCATGTCGCGCGAATAGATCTGCCCGTCGGCCGCGACCGATTCGACCGGAACCGACCAGTCCGCCAGCCGTGGCACGCCGTCCGCAATCGACAGCGTCGCGCTGGTCTCGAACAAACGCTGCTCGAAGCTCGGCTCGGCCTCGCCGCGATGCCCGGCGGCGGTGAAATAGAGCGTCACGCGGTCATGCTGCGGCGTGACGATCGCCGAGCCCGACCATTCGCGGCTGCCCGGCGCAAAGCCGTCGGGCAGCAGATCGCCGAGATCGCGCCAGCCGTGCGGCGTCTCGTGCATCAACCGGATGCGGGCGAGCCCGTGACGCGATTCGGGATCGGGCAGGACTGGTGCGGACAGCAGCATCTGTAGCGCACCGCCGGCAATCTCGGCCGTCCGCCCGTCGCGCTCCTGCACCGGCCAGTAATCCCACAGGTCATGGCCCGGGAGCACCGGTGCCATACTCTGCGCCGCGATGTGCGGGACTTCGGGAATCGGGCGGTGCGCGATCGCCGCCACGGCATCGCGAGACCAGATCGTTGTCATACAGGGCTACCCATCAGGTCACTCAAAAAACGCCCCGGGCGCACGTCGCGCGCCCGGGGCGGTCGGTTCAGAAGTCGAGCTTGACCGCCGCCGAGATCGTACGGCCGTTGATCGAACGCGCCCGGACGATCCCGTTCGCGGGGATCGCGGCTTCTTCGGCCTCGGTGAAGCCCTTGGTGTTGAACACATTGTTGGCGTTGATCGAGACCTGCACGCGCGCGATCGGACGCACGCTGAGGAACGCGTTGACTTGCGTGAAGCCCGGCAGCTTCAGCTGGTTGGTGTCCTGCGCATAGCTCGACGTCGTCCCGATCGCGCTCGCGCCGAGCGTGAACAGCTCGGTCGTGTATTGCGGGGTGATCTTGTAGACGAACTCGGCCTGGCGGCGCGGACGGTTGCCGATGACCGCGGGCGTGACGTTGTCGCTGATGATCTTTGCCTTGGTGAAGGTCCCGTTCGCCGCGAGGCTGAACCCGCCGACGCGATAATTGCCCTCGAGCTCGAGGCCGTACGCGCGGTAGGTACGGTCAAAGAACTTCTGGCTGGTCGCTTCGAAATTCTGCTCGGCGGTCTTGGCCCAGAACGCCGTGCCGTACAGGTTCAACCCGCCATTGCTGTACTTCACCCCGGCCTCGGCCTGGCGGACGAAGTCGACCGGCCGTGCGCCCGGCTGGAGCAGACCCGAGGTCGGGCTGACGTTGTTCGAATTGAACAGGAAGCGATCCGCATTGGCGCGGCCGCCGCGGCTGTAGCGCGCGAAGATCGAGAGATCGCTCGCCAGCCGGTAGTTCGCGCCGAACGAATAGGACGCATAGTGGAAGTTGTAATTGACCGGCTGCGGACGGTTGACCGGGATCACCGTGGTCTGCGTCTCGGGATAGGAAATGGTCCCGTTGCCGTCGACGTCGAAGCTCGCCGTCGGACCATCGCCGACGACGAAGCCGCGTGCGCTGCCGCTGTCATAGCGAATGCTCGCATCGACGTTCAAGCCGCCACCGGTATAGCCGATCGAGGCGAACGGCGCGTTGGTGTCGTAATCGACATTATAGCTGCGGCGGCAGCAATTGCCGAAGTACGATGCGCCATAGGCGACGAGGCCATTGTCGGTGCGCGATGCGCCCGCCGCCGTGCGGACGTTGAGCAGCGCGGCGTTATCGCCCTTCGCGTCGAGCAGGTACGACGACCAGGTCCAATCGACATTGATCGTCTGGCGCGACTTGTAGAAGCCGGCCGAGAAATCGATCGTCCCATCACCCGTGTTGAAGCGACGATTGACGCGCAGATCGTTGGTGATGTTGTTAAGGCTGTTGAGCTTGGTGTTGAACAGCACCACGCCGATCGCGTTCGACGTTGTCGGGTTAGCATAGAGCTGGCCGGCATTCGGGCCATTGGCATAGCTCACGATCGCCCCTGGGCCACCGATCGCGTTGGCGAGGTTCTGCGCCGTGTCGACGGTTGCCGGGAACGGCGAGATGAAGCGCCCCGAAATGTCCGAATAGCGGAACTTGTCGCTGACCTTCCAGCCGTCGGCGACTTCGAACTCGGTTTCGAACCCGATCGCCTTGACCACCGGATGCATGCCATCGCGAATGTCGTCGACCTCGCGATTGTTGGCACCGTCGAGCGTCACCGCACGCGTGAAATAGATGCTGTGGATCGTGTCATTATTGGCGCTGAGGCCGGGCAGCGAGCTATATTTCGGGTCGCTGTTGGTGCCGCTCACGCGGACCGGGCTCGGCAGATAGGCGATCGCGCGGTCGTCGAGATATTTGACGTTGAGGCGGAAGAAGCCGCGATCGAAGGTCTTGGTGATGTTGCCGCGGATCTGCCCGCCCTTGTTGCCGTCATAGCCGGCGCGACGCGGGCCTTCACCGACGCGGTAGAAGCCGCCGACGTTGAAGCGCAGCGTATCGCTCAGCTTGCCGCCATAATCGGCATCGAGGCGATATTCGCCGTAATCGAGCCCGACGGTGCCCTGGATCGAGCCGCCCTCCTGCTCGCCGGTCTTGGAAATCAGGTTGATGACCCCGCCGGGCGAGTTCGACGCGAAGGTCGAGGCCGAACCGCCGCGAACCGCCTCGACGCGCGCGACGTTGAAGTCGGTGCGCAGGAAGATGTCGGTGTTGGCAAAGGCGATGTCGCCATATTCGAGGATCGGCAGGCCGTCTTCCTGCAGCTGCAGGAACTTGGCGCCGCCCGATGCGACGGGGAGGCCGCGCACGGCGATGTTGGCGTTGCCCTCGCCGCCCGACGATTCCGAACGGATGCCCGGCAGGCTGCGGAACAGTTCGGCGGCGGAGCGCGGCGCGGCGTTGGCGATCGCGTCGGCATTGAGCGAGCTGACCGAGACCGAGCTGTTGAGGCGGTTCTGCCCGCGCGCCACGGCGGTGACGATGATGTCGTCCTTGTTCGACGCTTCGGCGTCGCTCTGGACGGGGGCCGGGGCATCAGCCACTGGCGCCGCCTGCTGCGCGAATGCCGGGGTGCCGATCATCATTGCGGTGGTGGCGAGAAAAAGGGTGCGCCCTTTCAACATATCACTCTCCTGAAACGGTAAGGCCGTTTATTCGGCTCGCACCGGCCCTAAACTTTTCGCGCAAACGATTGCAAGCGGAAATTGCAAACGATTGCGCGAACAGCTACAGCGCGTTGCAGGGCGGCAACAGTCCGCCCACGGGGAGAGAGAATGTGACGAGAGGATCGGTCGGCAAGGTGCATTTGTCGTTCGCGCGCATCCTGCAGATGAACCTCGGGTTCCTCGGGCTGCAATTCAGTTTCGGGCTGCAACAAAGCAATATGGGCCCGATCTACAGCTATCTCGGCGCCGACGAGGGCAGCATGCCGCTGCTATGGCTGGCCGGCCCGATGACCGGGCTCATCATCCAGCCGCTGATCGGATCGATGAGCGACCGCACCCGCACCCGGCTCGGGCGCCGCACCCCGTATTTCCTGATCGGCGCGATCCTGTGCAGCCTGTCGCTGTTCGCGATGCCGTACAGCCGGACGCTGTGGATGGCGGCGAGCCTGTTATGGGTGCTCGACGCGGCCAACAACGTGACGATGGAGCCGTACCGCGCCTATGTCAGCGACCGGCTCGTCGCACAGCAGCGCCCGCTCGGCTTCCTGACGCAGAGCGCGTTTACCGGGCTCGCACAGACGCTGTCGTATCTCGCCCCGTCATTGCTGGTGTGGTGGGGCATCAACAAGGATGCGCTCGACAGCAACGGCATTCCCGAAATCACGCGAATCAGCTTCCTGATCGGCGCGATCCTGTCGATCACGACGATCCTGTGGTCGGTATGGCGCGTCCCCGAATTGCCGCTGACGCCCGAGGAGGACGCCGCGATCACCGCCGATCCGCTGTCGGTGCGCTCGACGATCACCGGGCTGGTCGACGCGATCCGCGACATGCCGCCGACGATGCGGCAGTTGGCCGTAGCGATGCTGTTCCAGTGGTTCGGGATGTTCTGCTACTGGCAATATGTCGTGCTCGCGCTTGCCCGCGGGGTGTTCCACACCAGCGACCCGGCGAGCGTCGGCTTCCGCGATGCGGGGCTGCTCAACGGGCAGCTCGGCGCGTTCTACAATTTCGTCGCGTGCGTCTCGGCCTTTGCGATGGTGCCGTTCGCGCGGCGCTTCGGCGCCAAGCCGATCCATGCCGTCGCGATGGTGGCATCGGGCGCGGCCATGCTGACGATCGCGTCGACCGGGTCGATCCCGCTGCTGATCGTCGCGATGGTCGGCATCGGCATCGGCTGGGGCAGCTTGATGGGCAACCCCTATCTGATGCTCGCCAACGCGATCCCGCCCGAGCGGACCGGCGTCTATATGGGCATCTTCAACATGTTCATCGTTATCCCGATGATGGTCGAGATCCTGTTCGTGTGGCTTGCCTACCGCCCGCTGCTCGGCGGCGATCCGCGCCACGTCCTCATGCTGGGCGGCGCGATGATGCTTGCAGCCGCCGTGGCGACGTGGCGGATCCGCACGCCGGCCCGCCCCGCGGTCGCCTGATCAGGCCGAGCCGCGCAGGATCAGTTCGGGCGCCATCGTCACCGACTCGACGTCGGCGCCCTCGATCCGGCGGAACAGCAGATCGACGAGCACCCCCGCCCCGCGCGCGACATCCTGCCGCACCGTAGTGAGCGGCGGCGTGGTGTGCATCGCGATCACGACGTCGTCATAGCCCACCACGCTGACGTCCTGCGGCACGCGCTTGCCGTGCGCCGCGAGTGCCCGCAGCGCGCTCATCGCGATGACGTCCGACGCGGCGACGATGCCGTCGGGCGACGAATGCCCCGCGAGATACGCTTCGATCGCGGCGTACGACGCCTCGCTCGTCAAATGCATCGGCAGCAGCGTCGCCTGCCCGCTCCCCGACGCGGCGAGCGCTTGCTGGAAGCCGACATAGCGCGCCGCGAATTCGGGCACTTCGATATTGCCGAAGAACGCCAGCCGCCGGCGCCCCTGTGCAAGCAGATGCTCGGCGGCGAGTCGCCCGCCTGCGACATTGTCGGTCCCGACGGTGGTCTGCGTCTTGTCGGGCACGTCCGCGCCCCACACGACGATCGGGCGGTAGCGCGCGGCGACGCGCTCGATCGCGTCGATCTGGTTCGACTGGCCGACGACGACGACGCCGTCGACGCGCCCGGCATCGACGATCGCATCGAGCCAGCGATCGTTCGCCGGGATCACCCGCGACAGCAGCAAATCGTGCCCGCGATCGGCGATCGCGTCTGCCAGCGGCCCGAGCAAGCTCATGAAGAACGGATCCGACAGATGCTGCTCGGCTTCATGCCCGAGCGGCAGCACCACGCCGATCGCCCCCGTCCGCCCGAGCCGGAGGTTGCGCGCGGCCTGGTTGACCTTGAAGCCATGCTCGCTCGCCAAGCCGACGATCCGATCGCGCGTCGCCTTGGCGATCACGGGGTTCCCCGCGAGCGATCGCGAAACCGTGGCGACGGAAACGCCCGCCAGTTCGGCAAGTTCGGCCAGGGTCGTCACGGTCGTGGTCACAGGCATCCCCGACCTTTGCCGTGTCCGGCGCGAAACGCCAACCGCTAACGCGAACCCCCGACGCGTTGCGCACGGCTGCACGCCGAACGCGATCGAATTTTCACGGAATATCCGCCGCTATGCGGTATCTTGCGCCTGCGCGCGCACCGCGATTTGCAGTCGCGCGGGCGCGTGCGGGGGAACATACCGGCGCCTCCCGACGCTGTACGTCTCGAGCCTGCGGGCATTCCTAGCGAAAAGGCGAACGATCATGGTTGAAGCGACCTGGGGCAAAGACACCAAGACGCCCCCCATCGAATGGCGGATGAGCGCGTCGCTCGAAGACGTGCCGCGCGGCGCGGAAGACGTGGCCGAAGTCACCAGCCTCGAAGGCGCGGTGCGCGCGTGGCGCGCGCTCGACCCCGCGCACCAATCCGCAGCGACGCTGACGCTCGAGCGCGCGATCCAGCTCGACGGCGTGTCGCTGACCACCTTTACCGGGAACAGCATCGCCGCCCTGGTCGAGAAGCTGCCCGACTGACCCGCCCGCGCGATCGCGGTAAAGTTACACGTTGAATTATGCCGCCCGACCGGAGTAACGGGTGCGCGATTATGTCGATCGCCCGAGCGCCGCGCTGTATGCGGCCCCATGTCGCGCTGGTCGGGCCCGCAACGGCACCGACTCGCGCGGTCAGGCGTTCATTCTGCAGGAAGAGGTGCGATGGGCAGCCGCGCCAAGATCGGGAGCATACCCGGTGGCATGGCGTGGCGGCGAATTTGCATTGAAGGACGATCTATCGATGAGTGATGTGGTGACGAGCATGCCCAGTAGCGAACCGACCTCGCTCGAACCGACTTCGGCGTTGAGCGTCGAGACCGTGCTCAGCGTGCGGATGTGGAACGAGCATCTGTTCAGCTTCACGATCACGCGGCCCGCGAGCTTCCGCTTCCGCTCGGGCGAATTCGTGATGCTCGGCTTAGCCGGCGAGCAGCGCCCGTTGCTGCGCGCTTACTCGATCGCGAGCCCGGCTTATGCCGAGGAACTCGAATTCCTCTCGATCCGTGTGCCCGATGGCCCGCTCACCTCGCGCCTGTCGCAGATCCAGCCGGGCGACCAGGTCTATCTCGGTCGCAAGCCGACCGGCACGCTCGTCGCCGACGCGCTGCTGCCGGGCAAGCGGCTGTTCATGCTGTCGACCGGCACCGGCCTCGCGCCGTTCCTCAGCGTCGCGCGCGATCCCGAGATCTACGATCGCTTCGACCAGATCCAGATCGTCCACAGCGTGCGGCGTGTGACCGACCTCGCCTATCGCGAGCCGCTCGAGGCGAAGCTGGCGGATGATCCGCTCGTCGACGAGCAGGCGGCGACGCAATTTTCCTACGTGCCGACCGTGACGCGTGAGCCGTTCCACACCAGCGGGCGGATCGACAAACTGATCGACGACGGCACGCTGTTCGCCGACATTCCCGGCGAGAAGCAGCTCGACCCCGCGACCGACCGGATCATGCTGTGCGGCAGCATGGAGATGATCAAGGATCTGGCGGCGAAGCTCGAGACGATGGGCTTCGTCGAGGGTTCGAACTCGCATCCGGGCCAATATGTGATCGAGCGCGCGTTCGTCGGCTGACGCGCCCTAAAAGCCCCTCCCCTTCAGGGGAGGGACGAACCTAGCCCGGATTATTCATCGGGAGCCCAAATTGGTGGTGGCGATCGTGGTCTAAGTCTCTGATTTGGAGTAGAGAACGGGTGCTTACGCCGTCCCTTTGCTCCAGACAGAAAGTGCCACGACCGCCATGGCGAACAATAGCGGGTTCATCTTCACCTTCCCAGCCATTCGTGGTCGAAAAATCACCGCCGCGTTCGACGGCGGTCGGCTGACGTCGGACGGCGGCGTGCTACTACTCGCACAGGCCGAGCGGCGGTTGAGGATCGCGGATCGGCTCGCCGCCTGCATCGCTGATCCGCGCGATCAGGGTCGGGTGATCCACCGGGTCGCCGACATCTTGCGCGCCCGCATGCTGGCGATCTCGTGTGGGTATGAAGACGCCGACGATCTCGACACCCTGCGGCATGATCCAGGGTTCAAGCTGGCGCTCGGCAAACTGCCGGATGATCCGTTCGGGCTGGCCAGCCAGCCGACGATGAGCCGGTGGGAGAACGCGCCGACTACGCGCGAGTTGATCCGTCTGACCGGCACGCTGGTCGACCTCTATTGCGCGAGCTACCCCGTGCCGCCTGCGGCGGTGACGCTCGACATCGACGATACCGTCGACGTCGTACACGGCGCGCAGCAGCTCTCCTTCTGGAACGGGCACTACGGCGAGCGTTGCTTCCTGCCGATCCATGTCTACGACACCGCTACCGGGCGGCCGGTTGCGATGCTGTTGCGCACCGGCAAAACGCCGTCGGGCAAGGAAGTCGCCGGCCACGTTCGCCGGCTCGTGCGACGCATCCGTCGCCACTGGCCCGATACCCGGATCACGCTGCGCGGTGATGGTCACTACGGTCGGCCAGAGCCGATGGCTTGGTGCGAGGCGAACGGCATCGACTACATCTTCGGCCTGCCCGGCAACCGCACGCTCCATGCCGATCCCGTCATCGTTCGGGAAGGCGATGCCTGCGCGACCGATCGGGCATTGCAGGGGCTGGTCGAGCTACGACGCTACGCAGAGACGCGCTACGCTGCGAAAACCTGGGGGAATACCGAACGTCGCGTCGTTGCTCGCATCGAGGCGAGCAGCCTCGGCCTCGACATCCGCTTCGTCGTCACCTCGCTTGCCGAGGGCAGCGCTGAACGGATCTATGACACGCTCTACTGCGCCCGCGGCCAGGCTGAAAACCTGATTAAGCTGCATAAAACGCAGCTGAAAAGCGATCGAACTTCCTGCCACTCGGCCAACGCCAATCAGATGCGGCTCATCCTTCACACCGCCGCCTACTGGCTGATGTGGGCCGTGCGGCACGCTATGCCCGCAACCGCCACGCTCCGCACCGCCGAGTTCGCGACCATCCGCCTACGGCTGCTAAAGGTCGCCGCCCGCGTCGTCGAAACCGCCAGCCGCATCCGCATCGCCTTCGCCAGCGCATGCCCCGATGCCGCACTCTTCCGATCCATCGCGCTCAACTTGCGCACCACGGGACCATGATCGATGCGGCAGTGGCCGCCTAACGAACCCAGCCCATCAA
Organism: Sphingomonas sp. 10B4; assembly: GCF_035019905.1. Taxonomy (NCBI): domain Bacteria; kingdom Pseudomonadati; phylum Pseudomonadota; class Alphaproteobacteria; order Sphingomonadales; family Sphingomonadaceae; genus Sphingomonas; species Sphingomonas sp. 10B4. The sequence continues at coordinate 22,773 of NZ_JASJVC010000054.1, forward strand.
CTCCGCCCAACCTGTGAAACCGCGATGAGACAGGCGCTTCGGACCCATGCGTCTTACCGGCGGCCGCACGATACCTGCGCTAACGCATCGGCTGAAAAACGCTGGCGGTGAATAGATCAGGCTAGGTCATACTGCCCGTAAGGGGTGACCTAAACCCTGAAGTCTTGCGTCGCGCACGTCCGAATTTAGCGAAGTGCGGCCCACACCTATGCCCGTCGCCCCGGCGGAGGCCGGGGCCTCCCGTTTTGTGTCCGGCCGCTCGCCAAGCCACCCAGAGGCCCCGGCCTCCGCCGGGGCGACGGTATTGGCCATGTCGGGCACTAGTGGAAGGCGGACCTAGGCTCGCCCTTGTGCCAGAATCGTTGAGAGCTCTTGCAAGCCGGCCGGCGCGGACTCCCAAAACCCCGACATCTCGGCTGGGAAGCGGTTTTTCATGTTGATCAGGACTGGCGCAGCGTCCGGTTCTAACAAGTGCAGGAGCCAGTGATGCAGCGGCATCTTCGCTCGCGCTGCGCCACAGAGCACGCTCTCCGCGTCCGTTCCGATCAAGCCTTCTTCCGCCTCGGCTATGTCACTTGCGAGCGCCCACTCGAACCAAGCGTCAACGAACGCTTCGATCACGTTCTGCTCAGTCGGAGCCCACGATCGCCAATGGGCGAGCGGAAGCTTGCCCAGCACAATCTCGGGATCGTTAGAGTTGCCCGGATCAAACACCGATATGTCGAGAATGCGAGGCAGCAGATAACGAAAATCTTGCTCGTCGCCAATCGTCAGGAAGGCGCCAGACACGTAACGCCAGAGCGCCTGATCAGACAGCTGTCGCAACGGGGTGGTGAGCAGAACATCGGTGCCGCGTGTCGATATGCAGCATGGGCACCCTTCGATCGCTCGGGGAGGCGGCAAGTCGAAAGTGCGGTACACAGCCTCCAGCGCCTCCCGGACGCGCTTCTCCGCTTGATATGAAGCTGTTCCGCTCATCAGCTATAACTGCCAAGCAAAGCGATCCTATGCAACTCGATCCATTGGACGTCCGCTATTGGTATTGCACTGAAGGATCCAAGCGAGGGGGTCTGGGCGAGAGCAGCCATCCGCCCTCAAGCCCCACCTATCCTGTCTCTTATACACATCT
>NZ_JASJVC010000055.1:0-23470 GCF_035019905.1 Sphingomonas sp. 10B4
GTCATCGATCCTGCAGATTTCAGAATCATGGCTTGAGCGAGCGACGATTTCGCGGGTCGTCAAGCAGACGGAGTATAGCGTCGCTCATCATGTTGAGTCCCAGACCCCCCGCCGCGCATATTCTCGCTTTTGCCCAAACGCTTGAGGGGGGTGGTGTCGAAAAGGCGCTGCTGCGGCTCGTCAAGGGATGGAGCGATCTCGGCCGGCGCGTGACGCTGGTGATCGGCGACGCCACGGGCCCGCTGTCGCGCGATCTGCCCGATAATGTCGAGACTCGGCTGCTCGGACGGTCCTCGATGATCGGGATGGGCGGCCTCGCCGCAGTGACGCACGAGATTGGCCCCGACGTGTTGTTCTGCCCCGGCAACCACTATTCCGCGCTTGCGGCCTGGACCAAATTGCGGCTCGGCAGCGCGTGTCCGCCGATTGTTGCGAAGATTTCGAACGCGCTGGTTCGGCGCGACCACGGTCCTGCCTTTGCGATGGCCTATCGCCGCTGGCTGCGCTGGCATCCGAGCTTTGTCGACCGGCTGGTCGCGATGAGCCCCGCGATGGCGGAAGAAGCGTGTGCCGAGATGGGCGCGGATCGCGCGATGTTGAGCGTCATCCCCAATCCACCGGTCCTTGGCACTCGCGATTCGGTGCTGCCCGCCATGCCGGCCGGGCGGTTCCTGCTCGGCGTCGGGCGACTCGCGCCGCAGAAGCGCTGGGACCGGCTGATCGATGCGTTCGATCGCATCGCCGATCGCGATATCGCGCTGATGATCGTCGGTGAGGGGGCCGAGCGTCCCGCGCTAGAGGCGCAGATCGCCGCACTCGGACTTGGCGGCCGGGTCTCGCTGCCGGGGCATGTCGCCGACCCAACCCCGGTGATCGCGCGCGCCGCGGCGCTGGCGCTCGTTTCGGATTTCGAGGGCGTGCCCGGTGTGCTGCGCGAGTCGCTCGCGGTCGGAACGCCCGTCATCAGCACCGATTCGAGCGTCGCGGTGCGCGAGATCATCACGCGTCCGTCGCTCGGCACGATCGTCACGCCGGGGGACGCGGGCGCGCTGTTCGCGGCGCTTGACGACTGGCTTGCCCCCGGTCGCGCACGCCCGCGGCCGGTGCCGCAGCCGGGCGAGCATGCCGCCGAGGCCTATCTCGATCTGTTCGACGAAGTGGTGCTCGAACGCCGCTTTGCGATGGCGGCCTGACGCGCCGTCGCGCTGTCGGGATCAGGCCGCGGTCGGCTTGACCCGGTCAGGATGCGCGGCGGCGATCGCCGGCATCGCGCTGGCCGCCGCATCCGCCGCGACCAGGCGTGGCCAGGCATCGAGCGGGACAACGAATCGGCGGGCATTATAGAGCTGCGGCACCAGGCAGATGTCGGCGAGATTGGGCGCCGTGCCACCGAGGAAGGGGCCGGGCAGATCGGCGGTCATCGCTTCGAGCGCGGTAAGCCCCTCGATGATCCAGTGCGCATACCACGTCTCGCGCGCGGCTTGATCGGCGCCGAACTGCGCGGTCAGTTGGTTGAGCACGCGCAGATTGTCGATCGGATGGATGTCGGCGGCGATCACCAGCGCTTGCGCCTGCACCTGCGCGCGCGCGACCGGATCGGCGGGCAGCAGCGCCGCCGCCGGATAGACGGTGTCGAGATAGTCGATGATCGCGAGGCTCTGCGTCAGGATCGCGCTGCCGGTATCGAGCGCGGGCACCAGACCTTGTGGGTTGCGCGCGACATAATCGGGCGCGCGCTGCGCGCCTTGGGTGAGATCGATCGCCACACGCTCATGCGCGATGTCTTTGAGGTTGAGCGCGATCCGAACGCGATATGCCGCCGAGGAGCGCCAATAATCGTAGAGGATCATGCCTCGGCGTCCCCCTCCGCCTCCGAGCTCCGCTCGAGCGCGACCTTGATCATCGCGGTCATCGGGTCGGCGAGCGTCAGCCCGATGATGCCGAACAGCGTGCCGGCAAGGATCTGCATCGACAGCGTCAGCGCCGGCGGCAGATCGACCGTCCGTTTGGCGACCATTGGGATGATGACATAGCCGTCGAGCCCCTGGATGAAGATATAGATGCCGATCGCGGCCAGCCCCGTATTCATCCCCGCACTGAAGCCGACCGAGATCATGATGATCCCGCTGGTGATTGCGCCGATATTGGGAATGAAGGCGAGGATGCCGGTGATGATGCCGAGCACCAAGGCCATAGGCACGCCCGCGATCGCGAGCGCGATCCCCGTCATAACGCCTTCGATCGCCATGCCGAACAAGCGCCCGGCGAGCAGCCGGCGCATCGTCTTGGCCATCTCCTTGATCGTGCCCGAGAAGCGCTTGCGCTGGTCGCTCGGCACCATCCACTGCAGCCCGCCCTCGTAGAGCCGTGGCTCCATCGCGATGAACAGGCCGATCACCAGCACCATGACGAGACTTGCCAGCGCGCCGAACGCAATGCCGAGATACGAGGTAAGCTTGCCGAACGACCCGAGCGCCTGCTGCATGATGCCGTTGAGATCGGCCTTGCCTGGCATGATCCCCTTTTGCGAGGCCCAGGTGATCAGCTTGGTCGCCTGGGTCATCAACGTCGCGCGCAATTGCTCGAACTGCTGGGTGATGCCGGCGCCGGTCAGATAGAAGACGATCGCGATGAACAGCACGGTCAGCACCACGACGATCGCGAGCCGATAGGCGCGGCCGATCGGCAGCACGCGGCCGAGTAGGCGCACCCCGCCATCAAGCATCGAGGCGAAAACGAGGCCGCCGAAGATGATCAGCAATGGCTGGATCAGCAACACGACGAGCGCGATCGCGCCCGCCAGCCCGAGCCACACGGTCGCGCGCTTCAACTCCTGTCGGACGAAGGGATCGCGCAGTTCGTTGGGGGCCGGTTCGGTCACGATCTTGGCTTGGGCCGTGTCTTCGCTCACTGGGAACGCTCCGCATGCAGCGAGGTGCCGGCGCGGCCACCGCGGAACGATTGTCCCCAGGTCAGCGGGTTCCAGCTTCCCAAGCCTGTCTTGGAAAAGGTGATGAACTCGGCGCGACCGCCGAGATATTCCCACGGGACCGGACCGCCCAGGCCCTGTTCTGCCAGTGAGAAGCGACTGTCGGCGCTGCGATCGCGATTGTCGCCCATCAGGAAGACGTGACCCGCCGGGATCGTGACTTCCTTATAGTTATCGCCGATCGACGGCCCGAGCTCGACCGTGTCGTAATGCCGCCCGTTGGGGAGCGTCTCGGTGATGACGGGGACGTGGCAGACGGTCTTGCCATCGGGGGCGGTGCGCAGCGCGTCGTCGCCGAGATCGCACGTCGCGCGTTCGGGCGCGGGAAGCTGGACGCCGCCGTAATTGGGGATGTCGACATAATGCAGCGGGCCGCGCTTCACGGGCACGCCGTTGAGGATCACGGTGCCGTCGCGCACTTCGAGGCGATCGCCGGGCAGGCCGATCAGCCGCTTGATATAATCGGTCTCGGTGCCCGGCGGCGTGACGATGACGACGTCGCCGCGCTCGGGAAGATGGCCGAGCAAACGGCCCTTGATGAACGGCAGCAGATGGAAGGTCGGCGAGACGAACGACCACCCGTACGGAAACTTGCTGACGACCAGCTGATCGCCGACGAGCAGCCCCGGCAGCATCGATTCCGAGGGAATATAGAAGGGCTTGGCGATGAAGGTATGAAAGCCGAGCACCGCAAGGATCAGCCAGAAGATGCCGCGCACTTCGCCCGCCCAGTCGGTCCGCCCCTTTTTGGGCTGGATCACGGGCTCGTGGGGGACGGGCTCGTTGGTGTCTTGCGTGCGCAGGGCCACATCCTCACTCATACGTATCCTTCATGACCGCTTCGATGATCACGAAGGCCTGCGCCCAGGGGTGATCGTCGGTCATCGTCAAATGGAGCGTCGCGACGTGGCCGTCGGGCGTGATCGCGTCAAGCCTCGCCTTTGCCCCGCCGGTCAGCGCCAGTGTCGGCGCGCCCGAGGGGGCGTTGACGACACCGATATCGCGCATGAACACGCCAGCCTTGAATCCGGTACCGACGGCTTTCGAAAAAGCTTCCTTGGCGGCGAAGCGCTTGGCGAGCGTGCCGGCCTTGGTGAAAGGGCGACGGGCGGCCTTCGCTTGTTCGAGCGGGGTGAACACGCGATTTTCGAAGCGCGCGCCGAAGCGGTCGAGCGACGCCTGGATCCGCTCGATATTGCAGAGGTCCGAACCGATGCCGATGATCATCGCAGATTCCCCTCCCGCTTGCGGGAGGGGTTAGGGGAGGGGCGTGCGTCCAGCGCCGTGCTCGCAGAAACAGGCCCTCCCCTGGCCCCTCCCGCACGCGGGAGGGGAGCAGGTCGCGCGCGCTTCACCGCGCCGCGTCCATCGCCGCGCGCATCTGGCGGACGGCCTGGTCGAGCCCGACGAACAGCGCCTCGCCGACCAGGAAATGCCCGATGTTCAGCTCGCGCACCTGCGGGATCGCCGCGATTGGCGCGACATTGGCATAGGTCAACCCGTGCCCGGCATGGACCTCGATGCCGTTCTTCGCCGCCAGCGCGGCCGCATCGGCCAAGCGGCGCAACTCGGCGGTCTGCGCTTCGCCCGTGAGATCGCAATAGCGGCCGGTATGAAGCTCGATCACCGGCGCGCCGAGCCGGATCACGGCATCGATCTGGCGCGCATCGGGTTCGATGAACAGCGAGACGCGGATCCCGGCATCGCGCAACGCGCCGACCAGCGGCGCGAGCCGATCGTAACGCCCGGCGGCGTCGAGCCCGCCCTCGGTCGTCACTTCCTCGCGCTTTTCTGGCACGATGCACGCGGCATGCGGCGTATGGCGCAGCGCGATCGCGAGCATTTCCTCGGTCGCCGCCATTTCGAGGTTGAGCGGGATCGTCAATTGCTCGGATAGGCGGGCGATATCGTCGTCGGTGATGTGGCGGCGATCCTCGCGCAGATGCGCGGTGATGCCGTCAGCACCCGCTTCGGCAGCGAGCAGCGCCGCGCGCACCGGATCGGGATAGCCCGCGCCGCGTGCATTGCGCACCGTTGCGACATGGTCGATGTTGACGCCGAGGCGCAGTTCGCGGTTCATGCTGCGCGACTCCCGGGCTTGATCGCGGGGATCGCCGCGAGTTCGGGCGGCAAGGCGTCCGCCGCATAGGTCGGCACGTCGAGCCGGATCAGCGGGAAGAACGGCACGCCCAAATCTGCGGTCCCGCTCGAGCGATCGACCAGCGCCGCCGCCGCGACCGTCTCGCCGCCGGCGCGCGCGATCGCCGCGATCGCCTCGCGCGATGACAGCCCGGTGGTGACGACGTCCTCCATCATCAAAACCTTGGTGCCGGGTTCGATCCGGAAGCCGCGGCGAAGTTCGAACACGCCCTCGGGCCGTTCGAGGAACATCGCCGGCACGCCGAGCGCGCGGCCCATTTCATGCCCGGCGATCACGCCGCCCATGGCAGGCGAGATCACCGCGGCGATGCTCGCGCGAAGCTCGGCCGGGAGGCGCGCGACGAGCGCTTCGGCCAGCCGCGCGCCGCGCGCCGGGTCCATCAGCACGCGCGCGCATTGCAGATAGCGTGGCGAGCGCAGCCCCGACGACAGGATGAAGTGCCCCTCCAACAAGGCCTCGGCGGCGCGGAATTCGGCAATAACATCGGCGTCGGTCATTGGTGGTCCGTCCTGCAGGAAGAGCCGCTTGATTAGGGTCGCGCGCCGCGTCGCGCAACGATTGTGCCAAAAAAGGCGTCGGCGCGGGTTGAGGCGAGGGCATAGCCTGCTATACGCCAAGCGATAAAGGCGTGTCCCCGCCTTGATAATGCCGTAAAAGCGGCGCTGCAGAGGGTAGAAGCAGACGATGCGTAGGATCGGGATCAAATCGATCGTGCTGGCGGCGAGCCTCGCGATCTCGAGCATCGGAGCGGCCGACGCCGCGCCGCAACCCGCCCCGATCGCGCCTGTCGCCAAACCCGTCGAAGCCGCGCCGGTCGCCGCTTCGCCCGCCACGGTGCAAGCCGCCCCCGCCGCAGTCGCTGCCCCCGCAGTCTCGAACGATCCGATGCTCGCGGTCGACGGCGCACCCGCGATGGCGATCGACCCCAATGTCGGCCAGCCGGTCGACGGGCTGATCACGATCCAGCCGCAGGTCACGCCGAACGGCAAGCAGGCGCTGTGGTTCCACAATTGGCTGCTCGTGCCGACGATCACGATCATCACGATCTTCGTCCTGTTGCTGCTTGTCTGGGTCGTCATCCGCTATCGCCGCGCCAACAACCCGGTCGCATCGAAGACTTCGCACAACACGATCCTCGAAGTGCTGTGGACCGGTGTCCCGGTGTTGATCCTGCTCGGCCTCGCGCTCCCCTCGATCGGGCTGCTGCAGGCGCAGTACAAGCCCGCGCCGAAGACCGCGGTGACGCTCAAGGCGATCGGCAACCAATGGTATTGGTCGTATCAATACCCCGACAATGGCGGGTTCGAGATCACCGCGAACATGCTCAAGGAAGCGGGCGAGACCGGCAAGGGCGAGCGCGCACGGACCGCGATCGACGGTCCGCGACTGCTCGCAACCGACAATCGCGTCGTGCTCCCGGTCGGCGTGCCGATCCGGCTGATCACCACCTCGAACGACGTGATCCACAGCTGGGAAATCCCGGCGTTCTGGATCAAGCTCGACGCCGTTCCGGGCCGCCTCAACGAGACGAGCTTCACGATCGACAAGCCCGGCGTCTATTTCGGCGTCTGCTCAGAGCTCTGCGGCGCGCGCCACGGCTATATGCCGATCACGGTCGAGGCGGTGACCCCCGCTGTCTATGCGCAGTGGGTCAAGGCCAAGGGCGGCACGATGCCGGGTGCGGCAGCAGCGCCCGCCACCGCCGAGCCCGCCACCGCCACGCCCGCGGTCGACGTGACCGCGAACGTCACCGGGCCGGTCGCCGACGGCGCAGCCACCGGACCTGTCAGAAACACGAGCGCGACGGCCAATGCCGCCGGCGCCGGCACAGTTGGACAATAAGCCATGACCGACTCCGCTCTCACCGGACACGCGTTCGACGCGCACCTGCATTCGGATGCGCACGCGCATGACGATCACCAGATGTCGTTCTTCGCGCGCTGGTTCATGTCGACCAACCACAAGGACATCGGGACGCTGTACCTGATCTTCGCGATCACCGCGGGAATCATCGGCGGCGCCATCTCGGGGCTGATGCGCGCCGAACTCGCCGAGCCGGGCATCCAGTATCTCGGCTATTGGGCAAGCTTCCTGCCCGGTGGCGAGCAGGGGCTCGATCACTCGCTCCATCTGTGGAACGTGCTGATCACCGCGCACGGTCTGATCATGGTGTTCTTCATGGTGATGCCCGCCATGATCGGCGGTTTCGGCAACTGGTTCGTTCCGATCATGATCGGCGCGCCCGACATGGCCTTCCCGCGGATGAACAACATCTCGTTCTGGCTGCTGATCCCTTCGTTCACGCTGCTGCTCGCTTCGCCCTTCTTCGGTGGTGCCGGCAACGGCTGGACGCTCTACGCGCCGCTCTCGACCTATGGCGAGCCGGGGCCGTCGACCGACATGGCGATCCTGTCGCTCCATCTCGCGGGCGCCTCGTCGATCCTCGGCGCGATCAACTTCATCACCACCATCTTCAACATGCGCGCGCCGGGCATGACGCTGCACAAGATGCCGCTGTTCGTGTGGTCGGTGCTCGTCACCGCCTTCCTGCTGCTGCTGGCGCTGCCGGTGCTCGCGGCCGCGATCACGATGCTGCTGACCGACCGCAACTTCGGCACGACCTTCTTCGATCCGGCCGGCGGCGGCGATCCGATCCTGTACCAGCATCTGTTCTGGTTCTTCGGCCACCCCGAAGTCTACATCATGATCCTGCCGGGCTTCGGCATCGTCAGCCAGGTGATCTCGACCTTCTCGAAGAAGCCCGTCTTCGGCTATCTCGGCATGGCCTACGCGATGGTCGCGATCGGCGTGGTCGGCTTCGTCGTGTGGGCGCACCACATGTTCACCACGGGCCTCAGCGTGAACACAAAGATGTACTTCACCGCGGCGACGATGGTGATCGCGGTGCCGACCGGCATCAAGATCTTCTCGTGGATCGCGACGATGTGGGGCGGCTCGCTGTCGTTCAAGACGCCGATGCTGTGGGCGATCGGTTTCATCTTCATGTTCACCGTCGGCGGCGTCACCGGCGTCGTGCTCGCCAATGGCGGCATCGACGATTACATGCAGGACAGCTACTACGTCGTGGCGCATTTCCACTACGTGCTGTCGCTGGGTGCGGTGTTCTCGCTGTTCTGCGGCTTCTATTACTGGTTCCCGAAAATGTCGGGGAAGATGTACAACGAGACGCTCGGCCAGATTCACTATTACGTGTTCTTCCTCGGCGTGAACGTGCTGTTCTTCCCGATGCACTTCCTCGGCCTCCAGAACATGCAGCGCCGCGTGCCCGACTACACCGATGCGCTGGCGCATTGGAACTGGGTCGCGACGCTCGGCTACAAGATCATGGCGGCGTCGATGCTGGTATTCTTCGTCAACGTCATCTGGTCGCTCGCCAAGGGCAAGCCCGCTGGCGACAGCCCCTGGGGCGAGGGTGCCACGACGCTCGAATGGACGCTGTCGAGCCCGCCGCCATATCACCAGTTCGAGACGCTGCCGCGGATCGACTGAGTTTGCGACCCTCGCTGCATCTGCGGCGAGGGTCGATCTTTTTCTCCCCTCTTGCTTGCGAGAGGGGTAGGGGTGGGCGCGCGCTCACCCCGCGACTCAGCGCCCGGTTTGGAGCGTGAGCCCACCCCCAGCCCCTCCCGCACGCGGGAGGGGGGTAGAAGTGAAATGACCGTAACCACGCTTACCCCCACCGCGACGCTCCCCGCCGACTGGCGCGATTTCTTCGCGCTGACCAAGCCGCGCGTCATGCGGTCGGTGGTGTTCACCGCTTTGTGCGGGATGCTCGCGGCGCCGGTGCAGCTTCCGTTCGTGCTCGGCTTCACCGCGATCCTGTGCATCGCGCTCGCCGCGGGCTCGGCTGGGGCGCTCAACCAATGGTACGAGTCCGACATCGACGCGCTGATGAAGCGCACCGCCAAGCGTCCGCTTCCTGCCGGCAAGATGGAGCGCGAGACCGCGCTGCAGTTCGGCGTCGGGCTCGGGGTCTTCTCGGTGCTGTTGATGGGGATGGCGATCGGGCTGCTCGCCGCGACGCTGCTCGCCGCATCGATCCTGTTCTACGTGCTCGTCTACACCGTCGGCCTCAAGCGCCGCACGCCGCAGAACATCGTCATCGGCGGTGCCGCGGGGGCATTCCCGCCGCTGATCGGCTGGGTCGCGGCGACCGGCAGCATTTCGACGCTCCCGCTGCTGATGTTCGCGATCATCTTCCTGTGGACTCCGCCGCACAGCTGGGCGCTCGCGCTGCTAATCCGTGATGATTACGCCAAGGGCGGCGTGCCGATGCTCCCCGTCGTGGCGAGCGCGCGCACGACGCGCTGGCAGATGCTGTTCTACGCCGTGCTCATGGCCGCCGCGGCGGTGTCGCCCTGGGCGCTCGGCCTGGCTGGCGCGACCTACGGGATCATCGCGGCGGTGACGTCGGCGATCTTTGTCGGGCTCACCGCCTGGGTCGTCGTCCAGCGCGCGGCGACGCCGGCCGAGATGAAGGCTGAACGCTTCCTGTTCGTCTATTCGATCGGCTATATCCTCGCGATCTTCGCGACCCTCGCAATCGATCGGCTGACGACATGAACCCCGACCCGCGCCCCGACCTGTCGATCCCGCACGCCGACCTCGTCCGCAAGCGCCAGCGTACGCGCGCAGCGGTGCTGGGCGTGATCCTCGGCGCGTTCGTCGTCCTGGTGTTCGCGATCACCATCGCCAAGATCAAGGCGGGGATGCCGCACTGATGGTGCTCGACGGCAAGCTTCGTACCGCGCTCTTTGCCGTTCTGGGCATTTGCTTCATGACCGGGCTCGGCTGGGCGAGCATCCCGCTCTACCGGATGTTCTGCCAGGCGACGGGGCTCAACGGCACGACGCAGCGCGCGCTGCGCGCGCCCGGTGCGGTCAACCAGCAGATCCGCATCGACTTCGACACCAACGTCGCGCCGCACATGCCGTGGAAGTTCGCGCCTGAGAACCCGTCCGAGACGGTCGATATCGGCGCGCGCGACATGGCGTTCTTCACCGCGACCAACACGTCGGACAAGCCGATCACGGGCACCGCGACGTTCAACGTGACGCCGTCGCAGGCGGGCAAATATTTCACCAAGATCCAGTGCTTCTGCTTCACACAGCAGACCTTGAAGCCTGGCGAAACCGCGCGGATGCCGGTGATTTTCTTCGTCGACCCCAAGATCCTCCAGGATCCCGACGCAAGCGACGTCCAGACGATCACGTTGAGCTACACGTTTTACCCGGTGGATTCCGCGAAGGCCAAAGGCTAGAGCAGGGTCACGGGACGAGATAGAGACCAGAGCAGAGGGAAAACCCATGGCCGGTGCGAAGAACCACGATTACCATATTCTACCACCGAGCATTTGGCCGTTTGCCGGATCGATGGCTGCGCTCGTGATGGCAGCTGGCGGGATCATGTGGATGCATTCGTCCGCTGGCGGAGGTCTGGTGTTCTACGCCGGTTTGGCGGGCGTGCTCGCGGTGATGTACGGCTGGTGGCGCCAGGTTATCGTCGAGGCGCATGCCGGCGACCATACGCCGGTCGTCCAGCTCCACCTGCGCTACGGCATGATCCTGTTCATCGCCTCCGAAGTGATGTTCTTCGTCGGCTGGTTCTGGGCGTTCTTCGACTTCTCGCTCTTCCCCGCGCACATCGCGTACGATTCGGTCGCCAAGACCGTCAGTGTCGTCACCGACACGGCGGGCACCTGGCCTCCGAAGGGGCTCGAGGTCATCAATGCCTTCCGCTTCCCGCTGCTCAACACGCTGATCCTGCTGACCAGCGGCACGACGATCACTTGGGCACACCATGCGCTGATCCACGGCGACCGCGACGGCCTCAAGAAGGGGCTGTGGTGCACGATCGTGCTCGGGCTGATCTTCAGCTGCATCCAGGCGTACGAATATGCCGACGCGCCGTTCCCCTTCAAGGGGCTCAATTATGGTGCGTCGTTCTTCATGGCGACTGGCTTCCACGGTTTCCACGTGATGATCGGCACGGTCTTCCTGATCGTCTGCCAGATCCGCGTCTATCGCGGCGATTTCACCCCCAAGCAGCATTTCGGCTTCGAAGCGGCGGCCTGGTACTGGCACTTCGTCGACGTCGTGTGGCTGTTCCTGTTCGTCTCGATCTATGTCTGGGGTGGCTGGGGCGCACCGGTCCACGCAGGGTGAGCCTGTGACCGAGCAGCGGGCGAAGGCCGTGGCGCCGACGCCCGTTGCCGCAGCGCTGAAGGGCCTGTGCCCGCGCTGCGGCGCGCCCGGGCTGTTCAAGGGCGTGCTCGACTTCGGCGATCGCTGCAAAGTCTGCGGGCTCGATTTCACCACCTTCAATGTCGGTGACGGGCCAGCGGCGATCCTGACGCTGGTGCTCGGCGCGATCGTCGTCGGGCTCGCGATCACGATCCAGCTGGCTTACGGGCCGCCGATCTGGCTGCAGATGCTGATCTGGCTGCCGATCACCGTCGTCAGCGTGGTCGGATCGCTGCGGATCGCGAAAGCCGCGCTGCTCGGCTCCGAATATCGCACCGCCGCGCACGAGGGGCGGATCGCGCCGCCCGAGACGTTGCCGTGAAACGTGTCCCGCTGATCCCGACACTGATCGTCGGCATCGCGATCGTCGCGATGATCGGGCTCGGCATCTGGCAGCTCGAGCGCCGCAGCGAGAAGGCCGCGCTGCTCGCCCGCTATGCGCGCAACGTGACGTTGCCACCGATGGCATTCCCGCGCGACCCGACCGACGCAAAGCTCCTTTTCCGCCGGGCGAGCGCGCTGTGCCTGCAGCCGATCAGCTTCGCGATCGAAGGTGGCCGCAACGCGCGCGGCGGCACTGGCTGGCGCCAGATCGCAAGGTGTCGCACGGGTGCCGAGGGACCGGGCTTCACGGTACAGCTCGGGTTCGGCAACGATCCGCATGCTAAGCCCGTCTGGAAGGGCGGACCCGTCACCGGATATCTGACCTACGCGCCCGACCATGCGGCGCTGATCGCTGGGATGGTCGGGGAAGGCGCGCCCAAGACGCTGATGCTCGTCGCTGATCCGCCGGCCGCCGGGCTCGACCCCAATCCCGGCCCCGATCTCGACGCGGTGCCCAACAATCACCTTGCCTATGCGGTACAATGGTTCGTGTTCGCGAGCCTTGCCGCAATTATCTATGCCGTGGCCTTGCGGCGGCGAACGGTTGCCGAGTCGCCTCCACCCCGCTAACCGCTACCGCCATGCGCTATATCAGCACGCGCGGCTCCGCGCCGACCCTCGACTTTCGCGACGTAACACTCGCGGGGCTTGCCAAGGATGGCGGACTCTATCTGCCCGAAAGCTGGCCGAGCTTCTCGGCCGCGCAGATCGCGGCGATGCAGGGGCTGTCCTATGTCGAAACCGCGGTCGCGGTGATGCTGCCCTTCGTCGAGGGCACGCTGAGCGAAGACGATCTGCGTACGCTGTGTACCCAGGCCTATGGCCGCTTTGCGCACGCCGCGGTGGTGCCGCTCGCGCAACTCGACGAACGCAATTGGCTGCTCGAGCTCTTCCACGGCCCGACGCTCGCCTTCAAAGACGTCGCGCTGCAGCTCCTGGGCTTGCTGTTCGAACGCTTCCTCACCGGATCGACGCAGCAGGTGACCGTGGTCGGCGCCACCTCGGGCGATACCGGCTCGGCAGCGATCGACGCGCTTGCGGGGCGCGCCGGGGTCGATGTCTTCATGCTCCACCCCAAGGGCCGCGTGTCGGACGTCCAGCGCCGTCAGATGACGACGGTGATCGCGCCCAACATCCACAACATCGCGCTTGAGGATGCGAGCTTCGACGACGCACAGGCGCTGGTGAAGGCGATGTTCAACGATCCTGCCTTCTCGGGCAAGTTCGCGCTGTCGGCGGTCAATTCGATCAACTGGGCGCGGTTGATGGCGCAGATCGTCTATTATTTCTATGCCGCCGTCCGGCTCGGCGCGCCCGAGCGACCGGTCGCCTTCTCGGTGCCGACGGGCAATTTCGGCGACGTGTTTGCGGGATACGTTGCGGCCAAGATGGGGCTGCCGGTCGCCAAGCTGATCGTCGCGACCAACGTCAACGACATCCTCCACCGTGCGCTGAGCGCCGGCGACTATTCGCAAGGCACCGTCGTGCCGACGCCGAGCCCGTCGATGGACATCCAGGTTTCGAGCAATTTCGAGCGGTTGTTGTTCGATCTCGGCGGGCGCGACGGTCATGCACTCGCCGATCAGATGCGCGGGTTCGAGACGTCGAAGGCGATGCGCCTGACGAACGCGCAGCGCGAGGGCGCGGCTGCACTGTTTGCGAGCGACCGGATCGATCTCGACGACATGGCGCTGGCGATGCGCTGGGCGTGCGAAGCGAGCGGCCAAGTGATCGACCCGCACACCGCGATCGGCCTTGCGGCCGCTCGCCGTGCCGATCTGCCGGCCGACGTGCCCATCGTCACGCTCGCGACCGCGCACCCCGCCAAGTTCCGCGACGCGGTCGAGCGGGCGACTGGGCAACGCCCGGTCCTGCCGGCGCGAATGGGCGACCTGTTCGAGCGCGAGGAACGCTACGCCTCGCTGCCGGGGACGTTCGAGGCGGTGACGGCGTATATCGCCGAGCGGGCGAGTGCACGGTAATGGGCCCTTTGCTCACGCTCATCGCCGAACCCTGGCAGGATTACGGCCTCGTCGACTCCGGCCACGGCCGCAAGCTCGAGCGCTACGGCCGCTTCCGCTTCATCCGCCCCGAGCCGCAGGCGATGTGGGCGCCCGCGTCGGACAGCTGGGAAGCCGATGGCGACTTCATCGGCGCGTCGGACGAGGATGGCGGCGGACGCTGGCACCTCTCGCGCGACGTGCCGCGCGGCGGCTGGCATGTCCGCTGGAACGAAGTGCTGTTCACCGCGCAAAACACGCCCTTCCGCCATTTGGCCTTCTTCCCCGACATGGCGCCGCAATGGGAATGGATGCGCGGCAAGGTCGCCGAGGGCGATCAAGTGCTCAACCTGTTCGGCTATACCGGGGTCGGGACGCTCGCGCTTGCCGCCAAGGGCGCAGCGATGACGCATGTCGATGCCTCGAAGAAATCGGTCGATGCCGGCAAGGCCAACGCTTTCCTGTCGGACATGTCGGATCGGCCGATCCGCTGGATGGTCGACGACGCCGCCAAGTTCGCCGCGCGCGAAGTGCGGCGCGAGAAACGCTATGACGGCATCTTCCTCGATCCGCCCAAGTTCGGACGTGGCCCCGATGGCGAAGTGTGGAAGCTCGAGGAAGGCCTGCCCGGCCTGATCGCCGATTGCCGCCGCTTGCTCGACAAGGACAGCAAGTTCCTCGTCCTCACCGTTTATGCCGTGCGGATGTCGGCATTGGCGATCGGCGAGGTAGTGCGCCAGGCGCTGTCCGATCTCGGCGGTACGGTCGAAGTCGGCGAGATGGCGGTGCGCGAGGAAGCGCGCGGGCTGTTGCTGCCGACCGCGATCTTCGCACGCTGGACGCGGTAATCGCGGCGTTGCTCTGACGCTGGTCAGTGCGGCGTGGCGCGGTCGCGCAGCACGATCTCAAACACCAGGCCGCGCTCCTCGGGGCCGGGCGTGATCGTCAGCGTGCCGCCATGCGCGCGTGCGATCCGCTCGACCAGCGACAGGCCGATGCCCGATCCTTCGACGCCGCGATCGGCGCCGCGCCAGAGGCGGTCCTTTAGCCGTGCAAGCTGCGCGGCTGGCACGCCGATGCCGTCATCGGTCACGCTCACCCGCGCGCCGGGGCCCGCCCGCACGATGATCGCCGTGCCGACGGGCGTGTATTTCGCGGCATTGTCGACCAGATTCTCGAGCGCGAGGATGATCGCGTCGGGATAGCCGTGGACCGGGGCGACATCGGTCGCGGTCTCGAACGCGATCGACCGGCCGCCGGTAACGATGCCCGGTGCCCGATCGGCGACCACCTGCGTGGCGAGCGCGACCAGATCGAACGCCTCGGCTCCGGCGACCTGCGGTTGCTCGAGCTCGGCGAGCGCGAGCAATTGCCCGATGACGCGCGCCGCGCGATCGACCGACGCCATCAGGTCGGCACGCACCCCCGCATCGGCGACCGCGTCGGCGCGCAGCCGGATCGCGGCGAGCGGGGTGCGCAGTTCGTGCGACACATCGGCGGCGAACGCGCTCTGGATGTGGAGCGCGGCGACCAGCCGATCGAGCGCGGCATTGGTCGCCTCGGCGAGCGGCTCGGCCTCGGTGGGAAGCACCCCGCGCGGCAAGCGCGTGTCGAACGACTGTGGGCCGATCGTCGCCGCGATCGCCGACACCGCGCGCATCCGCAGCGTCAGCCGCCGCGCGAGCAGCACGCCGATCAACGGCACCAGCGCGGCGATCGGCAGCGTGAGCAAGGCGAAGCGCTTGAGGAAGGTGCGCACGATATCGTCGGTGATGACCTCGGGGTCGGTGTCGTCCTGCGACACGACGATCCAGCCGCCGCGCGTCGGCAGGCTATACCCTTCGACCGCGCCCCGACGGAAGAAATGCGCGCGACTGTCGAGCGGTGCCGCGGCAAGCACGGCGCGCCGCGCGGGGCCGCTGCTGCGGTCGATCCGCCGATCGCTGCCGAAGGTGGCGACCGCCATGCCGTTGATCAGCGGGATGGCCGCGATCGTGCCAGCGCCGTCCGCGCGCGCCGCCGCGACGACCTGTGCCTGCCGAACGAGCAAGCTGCGCTGGAAACGATCGGCGGTCTGGTGGAGCAGCGTGGTCGCGCTCCACAGCAACACCAGCGTCGCGATCAGTGCAACCGCGATGTGCAGCACGACGAATTGCCCGAGCAGCGAGCGCGGCGCGCGCATCATGCCGGCGTGGCGAGCAGCATATAGCCGACGCCGCGCACCGTCTCGATCCGCGCACCCGTCGCCGCCTCGTCGAGCCGCTTGCGCAGGCGGTGGACATAGACCTCGATCGCGTTCGACCCGAGATCGCCGTCGAGCCCGAACAGATGGTCCTCGGCGATCCGCTTGGGGACGACCTTGCCGACGCGGCGCAGCAGCAGTTCGAGCAATTCGGTCTCGCGCGCCGACAGGCCGAGCACGCGCTCGCCGACCGAGGCGACGCGCGTCTCGACCGCGAAGCTGAGCGCGCCGCATTGCAGCGCGCGCCCGACATGCCCGTCGCGCCGCCGCAGGATCGCGAGCAGCCGCGCATGGAGTTCGTCGAGGTCGAACGGCTTGACCATATATTCGTCGGCGCCGGCGTTGAGCCCGAGAATCCGCGCGTCGATCGCCCCGCGTGCGGTCAGCACGAGGACGGGACGCGTATCGCCGCGCGCGCGCATTCGCGTGAGCAGGCCCATCCCGTCGCCATCGGGCAGGCCGAGATCGAGCAGTACCGCTGCATAGTCGCTCGCCTCGAGATAGGCTTCGGCGGCTTCGATCGTCGACGCATGGTCGATCGCGACGCCGCGCCGGACCAGCGCATCCGCCAGCGCCGTCGCGACCGCGGGCTCATCATCGACCAATAGTACGCGCATCGGACCTTTTCTGTGTGCACTGCGGCATCTGTAAGCCGACTGTAAGCGAGCGCGCCTAGGGCTGACAGCCAAATCACAGCAGGTCCTTCGATGCACACGACCGTTCCCCCCCAGGCGCTGCCCCCCACCCGTAGCCTGTCGCGCGCGACGCAAATGCGCTGGCTCGGTATCGTTGGAGGGGCGGCGATCGGCTTGGCGCTGTTGTGGAGCGCGCTCGCCGCGCTGTTCCACCACGATGCAGCACCCGCGCCGACGACGCCGCCGGGCACGCTCCGCCTGACGTCCGAGCAAATGGCGGGGCTCAAGACGCTGCGCGTCGGCGTCGGCGAATCGGATCATCGCACGCTCGCAAGCGGTGCGATTACTGTCGATGGTGATCGCAGCACGCCGGTACTGCTGCCCTATGCCGGGCAAGTCGTGAAAGTGCTCGCCGATGCCGGGCAATATGTGAAGCCGGGGCAGCCGCTGCTGCTGATCCAGACGAGCGATTTCGTCGATGCGCGCAGCGGCCTGTTCAGCGCACGCGCGGCGTTCCAGAACGCGCAAGCACAACTCGCCACTGCGACCCGCAACGCCGAGCGTCAGAAGCAGATCTTCGAAACCGCAGGCGGCGCGCAGAAGGATTATCAACAGGCACAGACCGACCTGATCGCCGCGCAGGCGACCGCGCGCACCGCGGCGGCGACGCTCGGCGCGGCACGCGACAAGCTCGCGATCCTCGGCAAGTCGGCGGGCGAGATCGGCGCGCTCGAACGTGTCGGCGAGGTGTCGGGCATCCACGATCGCACGACGCTCCACGCCCCTGTCGGCGGTCTGATTGCGTCGCGCGACGTGGCGGCGGGGCAATATGTCGCGCAAGGCGGCGACAAGCCGGTGATGACGATCACCGATCCGTCGCACGTCTGGCTGATCGCGCAGCTCGCCGAGGGCGATGCGAGCGCAGTGCATGTCGGCGATAGCGTGACGGTCACCACCCCCGCGCTGCCGGGGCGCAGCTTCCACGCGACGATCGACCTGGTCGGCGCCGCGCTCGATCCGCAGACGCACCGCTTGCCGGTGCGCGCGACGATCGCCAATCCCGACGGCGCGCTGAAACCGCAGATGTTCGCAAGCTTCTCGATCCAGCGGCCACAGCAGAGCGCGGCGCTGCGCGTTCCGGTCGCGGCGGTGATCCATGAGGGCGATGCGGCACGCGTCTGGGTGGAGCGCCCCGACGGGTTGCTCCAGGGCCGCACCGTCACCGCCGGCGACGAGCAGGACGGCCAGGTCGTCATCCTGAGCGGGCTCAAGCCGGGCGAGCGGATCGTCACGGCGGGCGCGTTGTTCGTCAACGAGGCTGGTCTGGGCGAATGAACAGAATCGTCGAATTCTCGCTGCGCCAGCGGCTGCTGATCGTCGGTATCTTCGCCGCCATGCTGGTGGCGGGGGCGATCGGCTTCTGGAACCTCAATATCGAGGCCTATCCCGATCCCGTCCCGCCGATGGTCGAGGTCATCACGCAGACGCAAGGCCTGTCGGCCGAGGAGATGGAGCGCAACGTCACCATCCCGATCGAAGTCGGCATGGCGGGCATCCCGCACCTCACCGCGATCCGTGCGATCTCGCTGTTCGGCCTGTCCGACATCAAGATCCAGTTCAGCTACGATCTCACCAACGAGGCCGCCAAGCAGCAGGTGATCAACCGCCTGTCGCAGTTGCCGCCGCTATCGGGCGGGGCGCAGCCGACGTTGTCGCCGACGAGTCCGGTGGGCGAGATCTATCGCTACAAGATCACCGCGCCGCCGGGCTATTCGGTGATGGATTTGAAGACGCTGCAGGACTGGGTGCTGCAACGTCGCTTCAAGCGCATCCCGGGCGTGATCGACGTCACCGGCTGGGGCGGCAAGCTGCGCGCCTATGACGTGGTGATCGACAATGACCGGCTCGCGGCGCACGGCGTCACCGTGTCGCAAGTGCTGGCGGCGCTCTCCAAGAGCGACGGCAATGTGGGGGGGCAGACGATCAACTTCGGCGCGCAGGCGGCGATCGTCCGCGGCGTCGGGCTGATCCAGTCGGTCTCGGGAATCGAGAACGTGCTGGTCGGCAGCGCGAACGGCCAGCCGATCCTGTTGAAGGACGTCGCGCGCGTCCAGATCGGCAACGAGCCGCGGCTCGGCATCGCCGGATACAACAATGAAGACGACATCGTGCAGGGCATCGTGCTGATGCAGCGCGGCGCGCAGTCGATGCCGACGATCCAGGCGGTGCAGAAGGAAGTGTCCGACATCAACGCCTCGGGGCTGCTGCCGCCGGGCGTGCATCTCGACCGCGTCTATGACCGCTCCGATCTGATCAAGCTGACGATCCACACCGTGCTCGAAAATCTCGTCGCCGGGATCGCGTTGATCTTCTTCCTGCAATGGGCGTTCCTCGGCAATTTGCGCAGCGCGATCATCGTCGCGGCGACGATCCCGTTCGCGCTCGCCTTCGCGATCCTCATCCTCGTGCTGCAGGGCGAAAGCGCGAACCTGCTGTCGGTCGGTGCGCTCGATTTCGGGCTGGTGGTCGATGCGAGCGTGATCATGGTCGAGAATGTCTTCCGCCACATGGTCGAACGTTCGGCGCATGTCGAAAACGGGCGATTGGCTGGAACCGGGGGGCATTACACGCTGGCGAGCCGCTTCTCGGCGGTGCTCGGCGCGAGCCACGAGGTCAGCCGCGGGATCTTCTTCGCCGCCGCGATCATCATCGCGAGCTTCCTGCCGCTGTTCACGCTGACCGGGGTCGAGGGGCATATCTTCGGGCCGATGGCGAAGACCTATGCCTATGCCATCACCGGCGGCCTGATCGCGACCTTCACGGTCGCCCCGGTGCTCGCGACGCTGCTGCTGCCCGACAAACTGTCCGAGGTCGAGACGTGGATCGTCGGCAAGCTGCGCCGCGCATACGAACCCGCCGCCGCCTTCGCGCTCGGCAACCGCGTGCTTGCGGTCGGGGGCGCGTTGCTGCTGCTCGTCGCGGCGATGGTCGGCGTGCGCTCGCTCGGGATCGAGTTCCTGCCGCATCTCGAGGAAGGCAATATGTACATCCGCGCGAGCTTGCCCGCATCGATCAGCCTCGAGGCGGGGCAGCCTGTGGTCGACGGCGTGCGGCGGATGATCGCAGCCTATCCCGAGGTCGAATCGGTGCTCTCGGCGCATGGCCGGCCCGATGATGGGACCGATTCGACCGGCTTCTTCAACGCCGAGTTTTTCGTGCCGTTGAAGCCGTTCGGCACATGGCCCGCGGGCGTCACCAAGGAGACGCTCACCGCCGAGCTGTCGAAGAAGCTCCAGGCGAAATACCCGGGCGTCGATTTCTCCTTCTCGCAATATATCGAGGACAATGTCGAGGAAGCCGCCTCGGGGGTGAAGGGCGCCAATTCGATCAAGCTGTTCGGCCCCGATCTCGCGACGCTCGAAAAGTATGCCGACCAGATCAAGGACAAGATGGCCAAGGTCCCCGGCATCGTCGATCTCGGCGTGTTCCAGTCGCTCGGGCAGCCGACGGTGCGGATCGACGTCGATCGCGCGCGCGCCTCGCGTTACGGCCTGACCCCCGACGACATCAACGCCACCGTCGCCGCGGCAATCGGTGGGCAATCGAATGCCGATCTGTACGAGAAGGGCACCGACCGCCACTTCCCGATCATCGTTCGCCTGCGCGCCGAACAGCGCGACAGCATCGATTCGATCCGCCGCATCACCGTCGGTGCGCCTTCGCCGAACGGCACGGGTACGATCCAGGTGCCGCTGTCCGAAGTCGCCGACGTGAAGCTGACCTCGGGCGCGTCGTTCATCTATCGCGAGCATCAGGAGCGCTACATCCCAATCAAGTTCTCGGTCCGCGGGCGCGATCTCGGCGGCGCGGTCGATCAAGCGCGCGCCGAGATCACGCGCAGCGTCCATCTGCCGCCGGGCTATCATCTCGAATGGGCGGGCGAGCTCGACAATCTCAACAACGCCGTCGCGCGGCTGGAAGTCGTCGTGCCCATCAGCCTGTTGCTGATCCTGCTGCTGCTCTACGCCAATTTCGGCTCGATCCGCGATAGTCTCCTCGCTTTCTCGGCGATCCCGATGGCGATTATCGGTGGCGTGCTCGCGCTCGCGGTGTCGGGGACGGCGTTCAGCATTTCCTCGGCGATCGGCTTCGTCGCGCTGTTCGGGATTGCGGTGATGGACGGCATCCTGGTCGTCACCACCTTCAACCACGCGATCGACGAGGGCGTCGCGCGCTCGGGCGCGATCGCGACGACGGTGCGGCACAGCCTGCGTCCGGTGGTGATGACCTGCCTCGTCGCGGCGATCGGGTTGCTGCCGGCCGCGCTGTCGAACGGCATCGGCAGCCAGGTTCAGAAGCCGCTCGCTTTGGTCGTGGTCGGTGGGATGACGCTCGCGCCGATCTTGATCCTGCTCGTGCTGCCGGTGCTGATCGACCTGTTCTCGCATCGTGTCGCGCCCGAGGATCGCGGCGCCCATGGCCGCGATGTCGGGCATCATCCGCATCCCGCGGCCGAGGGGGAGACGCTGGCATGAAGCGGATCGCGATCAGCCTGCTCGCGCTCGGCGTGAGCGCCTGCGCGATGGGGCCGCGCGCGATGGTGCCGCCGGTCGCGCTGCCCCCGGCGATGGCGCCGCAGAGCTTCGCCCCGCCGCAGGGGCCGACCCAGGCCACCCGGCTGGCCGAAGTCCCGAGCGAATGGTGGCTCGCCTTCGGCAGCAGCGAGCTCGATACGCTGGTCGCCGAGGCGCTCGCGCACGCCACGGATATCGCGGTCGCTGACGCGACGCTGCGCCAGGCGCGCGAGCAGGCATCGGCCACCGCAGGCAGCGCGCTGCCGCAGGTCGACGCGAGTTACCAGGCGCAGCGCACGCGCGTGTCGAATGCGCTCTCGCCCGCGGTGATCGATTCGAACCAGCAGCTCTACACGCTCCACACCGCGCAGCTGAACGTCACCTACAATCCCGATCTATTCGGCGGCATCAAGACGCGGATCCGCTCGGCGCGTGCGCTCGCCGAGGTGCAGCGGCACCGGCTCGATGCCGCACGCACCACCGTGCTCGCCAATCTCGTCCAGGCGGTGATCCAGCGCGCGTCGCTCGCCGACCAGATCAGCGCGTTGCAGACGAGCGTCGCGGTCAATCGCGACATCCTCGCGCACTTGCTGAAGCGGCAGCAGCTCGGCGCGGTCGGCGCGGCGGATGTCGCGACGCAACAGGCGGCGCTCGCGACCGCGCAAAGTGCGCTGCCGGCGCTGGTGCGCGGCGAAGCGCATCAGCGCGTCGTCATCGCCACGCTGATCGGGCGTACCTCTGGCAGCGCGCTCCCGGCGCTGCCGTCGCTGACGGCGCTCGCGCTGCCGCAGGATCTGCCGGTGCTGCTGCCATCAGACCTGGTCGCGCGACGGCCCGACGTGGGCGCGGCGCGTGCGCAGCTCGAGGGCGCTGCGGCCGATGTCGGGACGGCGATCGCGGCACGACTGCCGAGCATCCAGCTCGAGGCCACCGGCGGCGGCACCGCGCAGCATTTGTTCGACATGTTCAGGAGCGGCAATCCGTTCTGGTCGGTGTTCGGCGGTGTGACGCAACCGATCTTCCACGCCGGCGCCCTGCGGCATCAGCAACGCGCCGCCGAGGCGGCACTCGATGCGGCCAAGGCGCAATATCGCGCGACCGTGCTCCAGGCGTTCGGCGACGTGTCGGATGCGCTCACCGGGCTCCGGACCGATGCCGAAGCTTATGACGCGGCCTCGCGCGCGGGCGATTCGTCGGCGCGTGCGCTTGGCTTCATCCGGCGGCAGCTCGCTTTGGGCGATGTCGGGACGCTCGCCTTGCTCAACGCGACCGCGACCGACGCACAGGCGCGCTCGCTCGTTATCCAGGCGCGGGCGGCGCGGCTGAGCGATACCGTCGCCTTGTTCCAGGCAGCGGGTGGTGGCGTGCCGCCGAGCTAAGCGCGGATCAATCGAAGTGCAGATACGCCGGGTCGAAATCGGCGACGCGGCACAATGCGTCCCAATCTTGCACCACGAACATCCGGCGCTCGCGGGCGATCAGCTGCTCGGCCTCGAGATTTTGCAGCATGCGGTTGACGTGCACTGGGGTGAGCGCGGTCGCGTCGGCGATCTGCTCCTGGCTCATTGGCAGTTCGAAACGGCGTTGCGCGTCGTCGAGCGGCGGCCCTTCGCGCCGATAGATCAGCTCGCACAACAGATGCGCGATCCGCGTCCGCGCGTCGCGCCGACCGACGTTGAGGATCCATTCGCGCTGGATCGATCCGTCGATCAAGCTGTCGCGCCACAACGCGCGCGCGACGTTCGGGCGCGCGTCGATCGTCGCGCGGATCGCATCGATCGGAATCCAGGCGATCCGCGCCTCGTTGAGCGCCTGGACATTATGGTCGGCGGTGCGCAGTTCGAGATGGTGGAGATCGACGATATCGCCGCGGCGGTGGAAGGACAGGATCTGGCGCTGCCCGACGCCGGTCAGTTTGCTGCGAAAGGCGTGCCCTTCAAGGACCAAGCTGCAGTCGCGCACCATTTGCCCGTCGCGCAGGAGGTAGCCGTTGCCGCGTACGTTCTGCATACGAATCGGCCACGCCCGAATCGCCAGGAGGTCGTCTCCGTCGAGGTGCGAGACGCGCTGTAATTTGGCCAACAGCGGGGCTTTGTTGCAAAACTGACGTTGGGGATTCACGTAGGGAATCGAGTGGGATAGATAGGCGTGATGCCCAAACCTGCCGCACCTGTGTATCGCACGACGAACTGGCCTGAGTATAATGCGGCCCTGAAGCGGCG
>NZ_JASJVC010000056.1:0-22533 GCF_035019905.1 Sphingomonas sp. 10B4
GGTTGCGGTCGAAGCTGATCAGGCAGGTCCCGGTCACCGCATGCTGGGTCTCGTGGAAGCCGTCGAACGGTGCGAGCATCGGCTGGAGCGCGGGCCGTTCTAACTCCAAGGCCTGCGCGACCGTCATCTCCTTGTGCTCGGGGTGCGCATGCATCTCCGCCCAGCGCCGGCACTCGGCTTCCAGCCAGCCGTTCAGTTCCTCCAGGCTGGCGAACCGCAGCCGTGGCTTGAAGAGGCGACCTCGGAGCGTCTGCACCTGGTGCTCGACCTGCCCCTTCTCCCAACCGGCGGCTGGCGAGCACGCGGTCGGCTCGACCATGTAATGGTCGGCCATCACCAGGAAGCGACGGTTGAACACGCGCTCCTTGCCCACAAACACCGTCGTCACCGCGGTCTTCATGTTGTCGTAGATGCCGCGCAGCGGCACACCTCCAAAGAAGGCGAAGCCGCGCGCATGCGCGTCGAACAGCATCTCCTGCGTCTCGCGCGGATAGGCCCGGACGTAGACCGCCCGCGATGCGCACAACCGCACATGAGCGACCTTCACGCGCATCGGCTTGCCCGCGATCTCTACATCCTCATGGCTCCAGTCGAACTGGTATGCCTCGCTAGGCTTGAACAGCAGCGGGATGAACGCCGCCACGCCGTCTCCAGGGTCTTTGCGCCGCGCCGCAGCCCAGCGCGTGGCGTAGCGCCGGACCGCATCGTACGATCCCTCAAAGCCTTCGCGCAGCAACAGATCATGGATGCGCGTCATCCGCAGCCGGTCGCGCCGCGACCGCACCTCGTTCTCGGTCAGCAGCGTATCGAGCCGCGCCTGGAATGGTCCGATCCGCGGCAGCGGCTGCACCGACCGATGATAATCGAACGAACCTTCCGGTGCCCGGATCGCCTTACGCACCACCTTGCGCGACAATCGAAGATCCCGTGCGATCGCTTTGATCGGCTTGCCGCCGGCGTACTCGCGCCGAACCCGAACCACAGTCTCCACCACCAATATCCCGATCTCGCAGCCTGAGAATACCCAGGCTGCTGTCTAAACCATCGAAATGAGGGGTCCCTGCTGGACGCCGATCACCCCGCTAAGGGGGTCCTTTTTGCACGCCGATCCACAGTTCGGTCAGCGCCGTGCTTTTGGTCTGCGCGCACACGCCGCTCTTTGTGCGACGCACGCTGTGAAATGCGGCCAGACCTTCCCGTCGATCGCGGCCTGGGTCTGGGTGGGTATCGGATCGTCCTGCCCTGGCACATGGCGAAGGGTCAGACGTGCACCGCGGTTTCGGTCCGGCCGGCGGCGCCGAACACGCGCAGATAGCGCGCGATCTCCGCCGGATCGCCGGTCGCCTTGGCCGGATTGTCGGAGAGCTTGACCGCTGGCCGGCCGTTCGCGCTGACCACCTTGCAGACCAGCGAGATCGGCGCGAGCGCCGCGTCACCGTCCGGATCGCAGCCGCGAAAATCGTTGGTCAGGTTGGTGCCCCAGCCGAAGCTGGTGCGGACGCGGCCGTGGAAATGGCGGTAGGTCGCTTCGATCGTGTCGATGTCCATGCCATCCGAAAAGATCAGCAGTTTCTCGCGCGGATCGCGGCCGTGCTGCTGCCACCAGGCGATGATCTGCTCGCCGCCCTCGATCGGCGGCGCGCTGTCCGGGCGGAAACCGGTCCAGTCGGCGACCCAGTCGGGCCCATTGGCGAGGAAGGCGGTGGTGCCGAATGCGTCGGGCAGCGCGATCAGCAGGTTGCCGCCATAGCTTGCCTGCCATTCCTCCAGCACGCGATAGGGCGCGCGGGCGAGTTCCGCATCGTCGCTCGCGAGCGCTGCGGCGACCATCGGCAGCTCGTGCGCGTTGGTGCCGATCGCCTCGAGATCGGCATCCATCGCTAGCAGTACGTTCGAGGTGCCGACAAAGCGGCTGCCCAACCCTTCCTTGAGCGCGTCGACGCACCAGCGTTGCCACAGAAAGCCGTGCCGCCGCCGTGTGCCGAAATCGGAAAGCACGAGATCGGGGAGCTGCTGCAGCCGCTCGACCTTGTTCCACAGCCGTGCCTTGGCACGCGCGTAGAGCACGTCGAGCGCGAAGCGGCCCTTGTCGCGCATCGCAGCGCGCGAGCGCAGTTCGTTGATGATCGCGAGCGCCGGAATCTCCCACATCGTCGCGTGCGTCCACGGCCCTGAGAAATGCAGCTCGAACTGCCCGTCGACCGTGCGCAATTCATATTCCGGCAGCCGGAAATTGCCGAGCCAGGCGATGAAGTCGGGCGCGAAGATCCGCGCTTCGCCGTAGAAGCTGTTGCCCGCCAGCCAGATCAGCTCCTTCTTGGAGAAGCGCAGCGTGCGCGCGTGATCGAGCTGGGCGCGCAGTTCGTGCGCGTCGATCGCATCGGCCAAGCGAACGACGCGGCTTCGATTGATCAGCGCGAAGGTCACGTCGACATCGGGGTGCTGGCGGCGGATCATCTGCACCATCAGCAGCTTGTAGAAATCGGTGTCGAGCAGGCTGCGCACGATCGGATCGAGCCGCCAGCTATGGTCGTAGGTGCGCGTCGCGATGTCGGTGAAGGTCATGCGTGCCTCCCAGCACTTGCGGGCGCCGTCGGTGTCGGCGGCGCGCCGCGGTAACGAAAGAGCTCGGCGGGCCGATGCGAGGCGTCGGGCTCGCGCTCGCCGGTCGGCACCAGCCAGCCGCGGTCGAGCATGCGCCGGCGAAACGCCGGCTTGTTGAGTCGGACCGACAGGATCGCCTCGTGGACATCCTGTAACTGCCGCAGCGTGAACCGCTCGGGCAACAACGCGAAGCCGATATCCGAATAGTCGATCTTGCCGCGCAGCCGCTCGCGCGCGACGCGCAGAATCGTCGCGTGGTCGAAGGCGAGGGGCAGGGGAGTGCCGGCAGCATCGCGCATCCGGCCGTCCGCGGCGAAACCCGCCGTGCCGAGGTCCATGCCCGAGGCCATCCCCCGAGCGAAGCTCGCTGCATCGAACAGCGCCATATACGCGACGCTGATAATCCGCATGCGCGGATCACGGTCGATCGCGCCGAACGTGTAGAGCTGTTCCAGCGACACGCCGGTAAGCCCGATCTTTTCGCGCAAGACGCGGTTCGCCGCTTCCTCGAGCGTTTCGTCGATCTGGACGAACCCACCGGGTAACGCCCAGCGCCCTTCTTGCGGCGCGGCCGTGCGGCGTTTCAGCAGCACCGAGAGTTCGCCGCCGGCGAGCCCGAGCAGCACCAGATCCACGGTCACCGATGGCCGATCGTATTGCGTCGGATCGTAATCGGGGGAGGGATCGGAGCTGGTCATGGCGGCCTTATATGCTGATCGCGCTTTACTTATATGCCATGAGAATATATGTAAAGTGCAGTATTGGGAGCCCGATATGCAATTCGTGATCGTCGTGGATACACAGGTCGATTTCATGCGCGCGGATGGCGCGCTGCCCGTGCCCGGTGCCGAGGCGCTCGTTGCGCCGATGCACGCGTGGCTTGCCACGCTCGATCCTGCCGAGACCGCCGGGGTGCTGTTCACCTTCGATACGCACTATGCCGATACCTATCCGGCGACCGCCGAAGCGGCACTGTTCCCGATCCACTGCGTCCGCGACACGCCGGGCTGGTCCAACATGCTCGATGCGAGCCTGATCGACCCCGCGATCGCGCAGTATCGGCTGGAGAAGGGAGTGTTCGACATGTGGGCAGAGGATGGCCTGATGATCGTGCCGAACGATGGGGCGGTCATCCCACGCGATCGCTTCTTCGCGGCTTTGAAAGCAGCCGGCACCACGCGCGTTACTGTGATCGGCGTGGCTGCCGATTATTGCGTGCGTTGGGCGCTGAACGGCTTGGTCGACCGCGGTTTCGCGTGCACCGTGCCAGCCTGTTGCGCGGCGAATTGTCGGTCGAGGAAACCGTTGAGGACGTTGATCCAGGCGTTGACCGCAGCGTTCTGCAGGCCGACGACCGTCGTCGCGCTGTAGATCGCCGGATACATAGCGCGCGTGTATTTGGCTTGGACCCCGGCACGGTCGAGCGTCGTGACGTTGAAGGTCGAGACGATCTGACTACCCGGTGCGGCGACACACCACGTTGCTGTCTGGCCGCACAGACTGGAGCTGGGATCGGCGATCCCGTTTGCCTGGTAATTGACGACCGAAAGCCAGTTCGAGCGCAGGCGCAGGTCGTTGAGCGGCGTCACCGCATCGAGGCTGGCATGTGCGCCCGCGTCGTTGCCGGCCGAGAAGACGACCAGCACATCGTTCTTGAGCACGGGGTCATAGAACCCGTTGAGCGTTTGCGCGAAGGTCGATTTCGCCTGCGTCAGCGACAGGGTGTAGGGCGCAGAGGTGCTAACGCCCCAGCTGTTGTTGATAACGCGAACCTTGCCGGTGTTGGCGAGGTCAACGATATTCTGGCGCGGGTCCGAGACCGTCGTCAGGCCGTCGATCCCGACGTCCCGAGCCCATAGGAAGTCGCCCGCTGAGAAATTGATCGTGGCCGCCAGGATGTTGGCTCCATAGGCGTTGCCGAACATCACGCCGTTGGCGGTACGGTTGCCCGCGACGGTTCCGGCGACGTGCGTGCCGTGATAATCCCACGGGGTGCGCGGGTTGATCAGGCCATCGTTGCCATAGCCTGCGGGCGCGGCGGTGCGGAGGCCGGAGATCTTGCCGCTTCCGGAGAACGACGGATGGCTGAACAGCACGCCGCCATCGTTGACGCCGATCGTCTGCCCCGCGCCGGTCAGGCCGAGGACATAGGCATATTCGATGCCCAGGAAGGCCTTGGAATAATCGACCTTGAACTGCGGGTCGTTGCGCCAGGACGCGAGCGCGGCGTTATAGTCGGTCGCGCGTGTACCATTTGCCATGTAATAACCGCCAGCGGGTGGGGGCGGCGGGCTACGGGTCTGCGCGGTGGCCGGAAGCCCGGTTAGCGCCGTGCCCAGAAATGCGGCGGACAAGACCAGACGGAACGACGTACGATACGATTCCATGCCCACGTAAAAAAACTCCCCCAGCTGGCGCTCCGGCGCCCTATTCTCAGTCATGACACTTTTGTCATTTTGCTCGAGCTGGCAATGGGCTGTCTTCACACGATAAATAATTTTATCGTCATAGTGGCTCTGTTGTCACAGCGCTCTTTACGACAGCGCTATCGGAGCCAGAAGGCGAGCGCGGTTGCGATGGCGGCGAACTGGATACCACTGCAAGTCCGCAGGCGTGACCCGGCGGACCATACCGCCGAGCTCGTCCATGTACGCATCGAGCGTCACCGTCGGGCCGCTCGTCCCGTGCTGCGCGATGACCGAACCTACGCCGTCATGGGTACTCTGGTCGGCCAGTGGCGTGAACTCGCGGCGCATTACGCGGCGCACCGCTTCCTCGTGTCCCTAGCAGCCGGGTGCGTCGGCCAGTTCGCCCAACAGACTCTTGGTCTTGTCCTGCGGCGTTGCCGCGGCAGGGAATCCGACGCGGAGACTTGCAAGTCCTGCCAGAACCCGCATGGACTTCTCCGCGGGGTCGAAAGAATGCCGTTGGAACGCGTAATCAGCAGAGGGTAACCGCCAATTCAGCGTTTGAGGAACGGATGTTGAGAAGCTGAAGCCAACGCGCGAATCACCGGTATTGGGTCACGACGCTATTGACCCTCCGGTTGCGGTCGACGCTTCTGACCCGCCAATTCGTCGTCCATGTAACCGAGCTCGAGCGGCGCGAAATGGGCGAACGCCGCCCAGTCGCCATGCTGCTGTGCGAACTCGGGCAACGTGGCGTCGACCAAGACCTTGCCTGACAGTCCACGATCGCGGGCACGGCTTACAAGGCTTCGCAAGTCGGCGAGATAGAGCTGGAAGTCGGCGACGTCGCTGAGCGTTGCCACTCCGCCATGCCCGGGGACGAAGGTGGTGGTGCTGGCGTTTTTGGCGTGCTGCATCCCGGCCACGGTCCTGATCCACCTCGCAACGTCGCCGTCGATGATATTGGGCGATACATGGCGCCAGAGAATATCACCGCAGAACACGGCCGTTGCATCAGGTACAGTGACGATCAGGTCGCCCCCGGTGTGGCCGAGCACTGGCTGGATCAGGATTTTTCGGGTGCCGAGCCAGATGGTCAGGTCCTGGTCTGTCGTCACATCGGGCAGGGCCAGAGACTTAACCATCGCCTCTAGGGCCGGTGACGGATGCGCGCCGAACAGATGGAGATTTTCGGTTCGTATCCAGCCGCGCACGTTGCGGTGCGCAATGATGATTGCGCCCGCGGCGCGGAACACGGCATCCCCCCCGACATGATCCGCGTGGTAATGCGTGTTGACCACGTAGCGAATGGGCTTCGGCGTCAACTTGCGGATGTCGGCGATGAGCAGCTTGGTCGCCTCCGGATCGAAGAAGCTGTCGATCACGAGCACCCCATCACCGCCGATGACGAAGCCGGCATTTGACCCCGACCGCCCCTCCGGGCCGTCGATTGCGGCATAGACGCCCGGCGCGATCAACGTCAGCGTAAAGGGATCCGCGGCCGGTTCGAGAGCGGTGGCGCCGGCGGGCGTGGCGAAGAAGGCTCCGGCGAGGAGGGCAGGCCGCCACAGCTGCCGGGCCAGCGTGATCCCGGCGATGATAGCGCGTCGCATCACCGTGCCGTGTCCGTTCCCTGCAGGAACGCGCCGATATGCACGTTCAGGAATTTGGCGTCGGCCGGATTGCTCGCCGCACCTGCCGTGTGACCCCAGAGCGACGGAATTGGAAGCAAGGTCACATGCGGGATAAAGCGGGCCTCGTAGCGCGCATCGTCGACGGGAAAATACAGGTCGGTCGCGGACGGCATGTACAGCACCGGCACCTTGATCGACGCGAGTGCGTTTTTGACATTTCCACCGAAGCCCGGGGTCGTACCGACGTCATGCGCCTCCCATGTGTGCATTTGAAGGATCAAATCGTTGGCATCGGCACCTGGAATGAAATCCTTGTAGAGCCCGTCGAAAACGGTGCGGAAGGTCGTGCCGGGGGGCGAGCCGGCGCGCCACGCTTCCTCGCGCCACCACCCTTGTGAAAACAGCCACCCGGCCCAGATCGCGCCGAAAGTCTGGAGGCCGGTTTTCGGCTGCACCTTGTAGTCGCCGCCTGCAAAGGTCGGATCGCTCTCGATCGCGATGATCTGGCTTTCGAGCCGCACGATGCCATGCGGCCAGGTCTTGGCGGTCGCCGAGGTGACGACGATGCGGTCCATGAAGTCGGGATACGTAACCGCCCA
This sequence comes from Sphingomonas sp. 10B4, assembly GCF_035019905.1. Lineage (NCBI taxonomy): Bacteria > Pseudomonadati > Pseudomonadota > Alphaproteobacteria > Sphingomonadales > Sphingomonadaceae > Sphingomonas > Sphingomonas sp. 10B4. Next base: position 7,246 of record NZ_JASJVC010000056.1, read on the forward strand.
TTGGAAAGCCTGCTCGCCACCCATCGAAAATCCCACGATCGCGCGCAGATGCCGCACGCCAAGCGCATCGCCGAGCAAGCGGTGCACTGCTGCGACATTGTCGCGGATGCTGGTGACCGGGAAGCGTGGCCCGTCGAACGGCGCGGGTGTGTTGCTGGGCGAGGAGGATTTGCCGTTGCCGAACAATTCGGTAGCGACCAGGAAATACTTCTTTGGATCGAGCGCCTTGCCTGGGCCAATCAGCCATTCGTAGCCATGCGCATCTGCCATGTAGTGCGACGGCAACAGCACGACGTTGTCGCGCGCGCTGTTGAGTGTCCCGTAGGTCGCGTACATGACCTTGGCCTCGGGCAAGACCTTGCCGTTCTCCAGTGCAAAATTCTTGATCAGGAAAGCACGCCTGTCTCCGTCGGCCGCCATCGCCGGCCCCGCCGCCGCCGCCGCCAATATCAGAGCTAGGAAGCTCGCTAGGACTCTCAGCATCGGGTTTGCCTCAACAGGTTCGGTTGCGTGACTTTACCGTTTTTACACGTGCGGACGACGTAAATCACGACATGGATAAGTAGGGTCTTTGAAGATCGAGCGGAGCGCCGCTAAACGTCTGAGTCTGGGTCATTGCAGGCAACAATGTAGCGCCGATACCGACCGCCTCCTTTCGTTCCAGTGGGATCCTTAGATGACCGTCATTGCCATATTCTTGTACTTTCGGACGGTTATCGAACTTCGCAACGATTGCGGGGACGTGCAGTGCGGACAACGGGTAACAGCGCGCTAGCGGTAATTGTCGTATTCACGGCGACGTCCGCCGGCGCCACAGCCTTGACGCAAAGCGATACACCTATTTCGGACTCTTCTGACAACAGCACGGACATCATCGTTCGCGGCCGCCACGTCCGCGGAAGCGCGGTTGGCTCGATCGAACCGATCGCGGTGCTGGACGAGAATGCGCTTAAAGGCTTGGGGGTGACGACGATCAAAGACGTCCTAGCGCGGCTCAAGGGGATCGCCACGTCGGCTGCGGGTGGAGATCCCGCGCTCCTGCTGAACGGACGGCGCGTGTCGGGCGTGGAGGACCTCTACAGCCTTCCGTTTGAAGCGATCGAGCGGACGGAGATTTTGTCGGAGCAGGACGCCGCGCGGTTGGGCTTCCCGTCAACTGTGCGAGTGATGAACTTCATCACCAAGAAGCATTTCCGTGCGCTGTCGGTCCATGAAACAGCCGGCACTACCACTGAAGGTGGTGGCGGCACGCACTATGCCGAAGTTAATGCGACGCGGATCAATGACGGCCGCCGCTTGTCGCTAACTGGATCGTACACGCATCAGGACAACATCCTGCAGAGCAGCTGGTCGATCCTTCCTGATCCCGCCGTGCCGTTCGCGCTTCAGGGCAACGTCACGCGCATCGGAGGCGGCAGCATCGATCCCGCGCTCGACGCACGTGCCGGCCGCGCAGTGACGCTCGCGGCGGTTCCGCCCGATGCGCAGGCGCGCCGTAACCTATCCAGCTATGCGGCGGCGGGGCAGGCGATGACCGATATCGGACCCTATCGAACGCTCCAGGCAAGGACTGACCAACTGCGGTTCGACGGCACGCTCGCAGTGCCGATCAAGACGATCGATCTGTCGTTTAACCTCTCGGCGCAGCAGAACTGGACGGCCGGGTCGAACGGCTTGGCGGCGGCCGCGATCACGGTTCCAGCGGGCCTGCCGGCTTTGCCGTTCACGACGCCTGTGCTCGTCAATCGCTATTTGCCGGGTATCATCTTGCGGCAGCAGGGGCAGGCATCGATGCTGCACGGCGGTGTCACCGCGCAGGGCGGCGTCGGGCGCTGGGCATGGAACGCGTCCGCGCGCTATGATCGCGTCGTCAATCAAGCGTATTGGAGACCGGGGTGCCGACCGACGCGCTTCAGGCGGCAGTCGCAGCCGGCGGCGACCCGCTCAAGCCGCTCGGATCGGCAGAGGCCGCGCAGCGGCTGGTCCAACGCAGCCGGACCCGCACCGATACGGTCGCGACGCATGGCGGCGTGAATGGGCCGCTACTCCGGCTGCCGGCCGGCGACGCGCTCGTCACCGTTACAACCGACTTTAGCCGTTCCGCTAGCGCGCTAAGCAGCGGCGGCGGACAGAATGCCGATCAGCCGTTCGCGCGATCGATAACCAGCGCTAGCGCCGCGATCGATCTGCCGATCGCCTCGGCGAATCATAACGTTCTCGCCTTCGCCGGCCAATTGGGGGTGAATGCTTCGGCTGGCGTTTCGGCCGTGTCGGGCTACGGCCGTCTGGCAAACAGCACCGCCGGTTTCAACTGGACGCCGACCCGACCAGTGCAATTGAGCGGTTCGATCATCCGGACGCGAAGCGCGCCGGCGATCAATTTGCTCGTGGATCCTCTGCTCACTGTGCCGAATGTGCCGGTGTTCGACTATGTCACGGGCAGCAGCGCGCTGGTCTCGACGCTCAACGGCGGTAACCCCACGCTCGCGCCCGAGCAGCGGCGGGTCAGCACGCTCAGCGTCCAGCTGCAGCCTTTCCGGAAGAAGGAATTCCGGTTGACGCTCGACCTGGTGAACACGCGCATCGAGGGGCAGAGCGCGTCACTCGGCAACGTCACCGCGCCATTCCAGGCCGCCTTTCCAGCGCTCTTCAGCCGGGACTTGCAAGGCAATCTTGTCAGCATCGACCTGCGGCCAATCTTGCACGTGAGAGTGAACGCAAGCAAGCGGGGCCACTCCGAACTGCTATGACCCGCCCCGGATCGTCCAGGGCGGCTGATGGTCGGTATAAACGAATGGCGGAAGTTGGGGAGCCGGAAGTTTGCCCCGAACGACTGGATATGGGTCTTCCGGACCGAAATCGCCCACCCGCGAAAGGTTAGGCTAATCGATCACAAAATCTAAGGGCGCTCGATCTCGGAAGCGGCGTTGTGATCTAGCCAGAACCAAGTGGCCCATGCATGCTGTGGATCAGGTGCGCGCTTGGGCCGTGCACGCGACCGTTATTTCACAGGCGAAGCTCGTGAAAAGTTGGATCTAACGACGAGTGTCCCATCGCTTGCCTCAACGGTGTCGAGTGATCGCAGCCGCTACAGCAGCAATGGTAAAGTGGGCGTGCGAATCTTTGGTCGCGCTATGTCAGTGAGCGAGCGGCCGAGAGCGCAAAAGCCGGGTCGACAGCCGAATTGCAGCACTTTGGTCGAAGAAGCCTGCGGCAAATAAGTTTCGAATGGTTGCACGCCGAGCTCACGACCACTGGGGTGGCAAGGCGCGACCGGCGTCATGGGTACGCAATGCGGAGAGTATCCATGGTTGACTACAGGGACAACACGTCAGGAAGCCCGCCAGGGTCGAGCGCAAGACAGCCGAGAACGAGCGCGTGACCGCAGCGTTGCTCGCCGCAGCGTTGGTCTTCACCCAAGGGCCGGTCGGTGCCACTCCCGCGAACGTGAGCGGCTTCTCCTCGGCTGGCGAATGGCAACAACCCAGATCGACAGATCTGGTGGGCAGCGAACGCACCTTCGCAGCCCCGAATGTTTCGAGCGAGGCCGGTGCCGACCGAAGGTCAAGTGCCGACCAGGGCGACATCGTCGTGACTGGCAGGAAGGGAAGACCAGACGACCCCCTGGCTGGCGTCAACGCGAAAGCGTTCGAGGCGACACAGACCATCGATCGGGCCTTGGTCGGGCCGGTCGCGCTCGCGTATAAGAGAGTTCTCCCGTCGCCCGTGCGCAGCGGATTGCGCAATTTCCTGTACAATCTGCACGAGCCCGACGTGTTCGTGAATTACCTTTTGCAGTTGAAGCCAGGCAAGGCTGTGGAAACGCTTGGGCGCTTCGCCCTCAACAGCACGCTGGGGGTAGGGGGGCTCGTGGATGTTGCAAAGCGGCGGCCCTTCAAGCTGCCCCGCCGTCCCAATGGCTTTGCCGACACGTTCGGGATTTACGGCATCAAGAACGGCCCCTTCCTCTATGTACCGCTGATCGGCCCCACGACGCTGCGCGATTTAGTGGGCGGAATGCTCGATCGTTTCGTGCTCCCCGTCGCGGTGGGCAGCCCGTTCAACCAATTGGCATTCTCGGTGCCGGTCGGGGTGCTGAGCACGCTCGATCACCGCGCGGAATTCGACGATCAACTCCACGTCCTGCATGACGGCGTCGCCGATCCCTATGCGACATCGCGCGATTTCTACCTGCGCCGGCGCCGGCAGGAAATCGACCATATCCGCGGCAAGGCGGCCCAGTCGCCATCGACGCCTCCGGCAGACGCGGCAGCTCATGTCGACGCTGTGCAAACCCCGAGCGCGCAGACTCTGGTGGCGCCCGGCGACCGAGATGGACAGACGACGAAGACGGGAGATGGCGCATGAACGAGACGATCCGCACGGAGCGATACAGCGCCGTCGCTCGGCTGCTGCACTGGTCGGTGGTGGGCCTTGTGGCGGTGCAGTTCGCGATCGCCTGGACCATGCCTGATATCGGCCGCGGAACCGAGCCGGTTGGGTTGATCGCCTGGCATCTTTCGTTCGGCGTAGCGATTCTGGCGGTGATGCTGGTGCGGGCGCTTTGGCGTCTGAGCCGCCGCGAACCGCTGCCGCCGGTGGCGCTGCCTGCGTCCTTGCGGATCGTATCGCGCGTCACGCATGTGCTGCTCTATGCGCTGCTGGTCGCGCTGCCGCTGCTCGGATGGGCCAATGCCTCGGCGCGCGGTTGGCCGGTCACTTTGTTCGGCATCTTGCCGCTTCCGCCGCTATCCGCGACCGGGTCGCCGCTTGGCCGCCAATTGGGCGACGTGCATCAAGCCGTCGCGATCGGGTTGCTGGTCGTCATCGGGCTGCACGTGTTGGGTGCGCTGTATCACGGCGTGATCGTGCGGGATCGAACCCTCCAGCGGATGCTCTGAGGCGCGGCACGCGGCATCCGCCGGGAACCGCGCGGCGGATCTTAAGCCCGGCGGGAAGCAGGGTCGCGGCCGCCAGGAAAAGGGCGAGCAGCGTCTCGGTCGCGGTAATTCCAAGTGCCCCGCTCGTCGCCGCGACGGTCGCCGCGGCGCCCGCTTTGCCGATCAGGGCGACAGAGCCGGCGAACAGCATGTCCTTGCCCGGCATCAGCGGGACGCGCGAGAGCAGCTGGCGGATCGTCAGAAACAGCAAGCACGTGCCCCACCCCAATGTCGGCTCGGCCGCCAGCCAAAGCGGTACGAGCAGCGCCAGCATCGCGACCGCTCGCACGACATGAACGCTCCCGACAAACAGCGCATCGCGTCCCGACATCCTGAGCAGGCGTCGACGAAAGCCGATCATCGCCAGGCTCGGAACGACCACCAGCGCAACGGATAGAGAGATATGGGCGGTGCCGAGGCCGAGCGACGCGATTCCGGGGCCCAGCGCAAATGCCGCGATAAGACCGATCGTCACGACATTGCCCACCAGCGCCGACAGCACTGAAACGTCCTTGATCGCGTGCAACGGTGCGTCGATCCGCTGTCCTCGTGCCCACGCGAACAGGTAAACGTCGCCCGAGTAGCTGAACATCACTTCATTGCTGATGAAGCGGCGGGTCAGCACGCCGAGCATACCCTTCCGTCTTCCCCATAGCCGCCGGAAGATCACGAGATCGGCGAGCGGATGCACAAAAACGTAACCCACCGCTGCACACCAGAAGCTCGGCGACGCGCCGATCAGCGCCCTGAACCCAGTGAGAGGCATCTGCCGGAAAGCAAAGATCGCAACGCTGAACCAGCTTAGTGCCAGCGCTGCGCGGAGGATCACCCCGCGATGCCGGGACAGGGTCGACTTCAGCGAAGCGATCATCGATCGATCGTACCGATGAGTCCGCGCACCCCGAATCCGGCGTCGACCGCGCGGATGGTGGCCGTGGAGCCGAGCATCTCCGAAAACTGCTTGGGGGTGAACAGACGGTGCGTCCCGGTCTCGTGCAACCCGATGCGGCGCAGGGCGGCGGCTTCGGTGACGTAGACCGCGATCCGGCCGCCTGGCCGGACGACGCGCGCAAGCTCGGCGAGGACCGCCTGATCGTCCTGCCAGAAATAGGCGACGTTGGTGGCCAAGATGCGATCGAAGCGCGCGTCGGCGAACGGAAGCGCGTCGAAATCTGCGACCGAAAACCGCGCTTCGGGGTGCTGCTGCTGCGCCAGCGCAATCATCTCCTCGGCATGATCAACGCCGTGGACAACGCCGTGAGCCGCGGCCGCCTGCAAAGCCGGAATGGCATCGCCCGGACCGCAGCCCAGATCGAGCACCGCGTCGCCCGCCCGCACGTCGAGCGCCGCGATGGCGAGCGCGGTCGGGCGACGGTTGGCGAGCCGCATCGCCTGCGCGACGACGCGCCCGCCCAAGCCTTGCGGCCGTGCCAATTGTCGGCCGAGCGCCGACGTGACGGCGTTCATGCGTGTCGGAGCTTCGCGTCGATCTTGCCCAGCAAGGCGCGCAGCTCCGCGCGGCGTCCGGCATCCCAAACCGGGCGCGCGGCATTGACGGGGGCCTGGAGCGCGCGCTGGGCATAGACCTTCGCGTCGGCGGGATGCCCTTCGTCGTTCAGAAAGTCGGCGTAGAAGAAATTGTTGTCGAGCCCGCGCGGATCCTGCCGCAGCGCGGCTTCGAGCAACGCGCGCGCCTTGGGCGTGCTGCCGAACCCGACCGGGAAGCCGGGGACGCGGTAGTAGAGCACGCCCAGGCTCATCTTCACGCCGCCATCGGCGATGTTGGGGTCGATCGCCTGCGCCCGCTCGAGGATGCCCTTGGCCGCCTTGGCGAGCCCGAGCTGACGGAACACGCTGGCGCGCGCCGCCTCCTCGCTGGTGACGATGCCCTGCCACAGCAACGGCTCGGCGCGCCCCGGGAAGCGCGCGGCGACCTGCGCGGCCTGTGCGGCGAGGACATCGAGCTGGCGGTATTGCTGGTCGCGATCGGTAACTTCGTAGCGGATGTGCGCCCATTGATCGTTGATGCGCTGCACCGCTGCATCCATCTGCGGGGTGTTGCTGGCACGCGCCACGCCCGAGACGGCGAGCAGCGTGCATAAGGCGGCGGCGAGACGAAGACGGCGCATGGAAAGCTCCTGGATCATGGTTCGACGAAAAGCGTGCGTGCGGTCGCGACTTGCTTGGCGAGGCCGCGGTCGATCAGGCGTGGCACCGCGGCATTGAGTTGGGTGAAGACGCGTTCGAGCATTCCGATCGAGACATCCGTCGCGCGCCGCTCGATCGCCGCGACGATCGTATCGGCAACGTCGTCCGGACGGTCGGCGGCCATCCCGCTCAGCGCCATGAAACGCTCGATCGCGGCGGTGTTGAACGCGGTGCGCACGGCACGCGGCGCGATATAGGTGATCGCGATATTGCGCCCTGCAACCTCGCGCCGCAGCGCCTGGCTGAACGCCTTCAGCCCCGCCTTGGCGCTCGAATAGGTCGTGAAATAGGGATAGGGCACCGCGCCCATCACCGATCCGATATTGACGATCTGACCGTCTCGTCGCGCGATCATCTGCGGCAGCACGGCACCGCTCACGATCGCGGGCGCGACGAGGTTGACCGCATAGCCGAGCGCGATGCGGGCTGTGCCCTGCGCGTCGAGCGGGCCGAAATATTGCAGGCCGGCCAAGTTCACGAGAATGTCGACGTGGGTCGCGGCAAGCGTGCTCGCCAGCACCTCGAGCGCATCGGGATTGGATAGGTCGCACGCGAGGCATTCCTGGCATGCCACGGCATCGACCCGATCGACGCCGATGACATAGGCACCCGCCGTCCGAAGCCGTTTGGCCACGAGCGACCCGATCCCGCCGGCCGCCCCGGTCAGGACGACGCGCTTCCCCTCAAGCCGCGACACGCATCGCCTCCAGTTCGATCCCGGCGAACAGCCCGCCGAACAGGCCGAACATCGCGCGCGCCATCGCGATGATCGCGGCCTGGTCGCCGGGATCGTCGATGCGGTTCATCAGGCGTTCGAAGAACGCCATATGGTCCTGGTCGAGCGCGCCGTGCGACGTGAGATAATGGAACGCCCCTTCGGGCAGCCCGAGCGCTGCTTGCACCGCGCCTGCGCCGTGGCTCGCCATCGCGATACTCGTCCCTTCGAGCACATAGACCATGCCGAAGAACGCCGCCGGGTTGCCCTCGCGGATCGTGCGATAGGCGTGATCGACCATTGCCTTGGTGGCGGGGGAGGGGGCGCTCGCTGCGGCACCTGCGCGGTTGCCCCCGGCGGCGGCGATGTCGTCGAGGATCCACTCTTCGTGGCCGGTCTCCTCCTCGATATACTCGTCGAGCGCGCGCACGAGCACCGGACGGGCGCCGAGCCGTGCGCGTGCTTCCTGCATCAGCGGGACGGTGTGGCGGACGTGATGATACGCCTGGGTGAGATAGGCGATATAATCCGGCACCGAGATCCGGCCGGTCAGCCCGGCGATCAGCTGCGGCGTCATCGCGAAGCGCGCTTGCGCCTCGCGCGTTTCGGCGACGAGGCGTTCGAAGAAGGGCTGCTCGGCGGCGGCGTCGCGATACGGATAGGCCGTATCGATCGCGGTGCGGCGAAGCCGACCGTTGCCGGTGAGCAATCCCGCCGAGGGCAGGAACGGCGGCACGATCTGCCACGCGCCGACCCGCGCATATGCCGGCAAGGTCAGATTTGCCGTGGCGACCGCTGTGGCGACATCGGCATCCGGCGTGGCTGGCACGATCAGCGCGTCGAGGATCGCGCGTCCGTCGCCGCGGACCATGACCTGCGCGATCGCCGAATCGGCCTTCAGCACGCCTTCGACCCATTCTGGAGAGACGTTGCGCCCATGGCTCGTCACGATCAGCGCCGATTTGCGGCCCTCGATCCAGAGCCTTCCCACGTCGTCGATCCGACCGATATCGCCGGTCGCAAGCGGGCCGGGGGGGCGGGGCGCGCCGACGGTGCCGAGATAGACCGGCCCGTCGATGAGGATCTCGCCATCCTCGGCAAGGCGGATCGTGTTCGCGCCGATCGCCCGGCCGACGCTGCCGCGCGACCCCGCTGCACCGTCATCGAGCGCGACGACCGAGGCGCATTCGGTCAGCCCATAGCCTTGCCGCACAGGCAATCCAACGGCTGCTGCGGCATCGAGCAGCTTGGGCTCGATCCGCGCGCCGCCGACTGCGACGAGCGTCAGGCGCGGGAGCCGCACGCCGCTCGCGGTCATCGCAGCAACGAGGCCCGCCAGATATTCGGGCACGAGGATCAGCGAGGTGATCGCGTGCGCGTCGATCGCGCGCAGCATCGTGCCGAAATCGGGGCGGAACGGGTCGGCCATGCCGACCGCCGCTTGCGGCAGGGCGACATAGGTGCCGCCGGCCAGGATCGTCGCGTAGAAACCCGCGACGTTCTCGAGCAGGATCCCCGGCGGGAGCAGCGGCAAGTGCCGACCTGCATGATCTGCGCCCAGTTGGGCCACCACCGCACCCGCGACTTGCGAGAGATGGTCGAGCGACAGGCATATCCCTTTGGGATCGCCGGTCGACCCCGAGGAAAAGGTGATCCGCGCGGTGCCTTCGGGCAGCGGTGCGGCGGTGCGTACTTTCCGCTCGGCGGTGAACGAGAACCCGCCCTGCGGATCGCGCACGAGTGCGACCGGCCCGCTGATCAGCGCCGACGCGCCGGCGTGGTCGAGTGCGGCTTCGACCTGTGCCGGCGTGAAGAACGCTGGCAACGGGATGGATGGAATGCGCGCTTCGATGAGTGCGAGGTCCAGGAGGCATTCCGCTACGCCATGATCTACGCGCGTCGCGATCGGGCGGCCTGATTCGAACTCGGCCGACACAAAGGCCGTCAGGCCAGGTACCGTGTTGGCTAACGCGGCCCATGTTATCGGCTCTGCGCCGTCGAGTGCCAGCCTGTCGGGTCGTTCTTCCGCGTGATGCAGGATCGCCGTCCAAAGGTCGCTCACGAAAATGTCCTTCGCATCGAGTTTCGTTGGAGTTTCTCGCGACACAGCGCGACGTCGCCGGCGCACAGCATCGGGTCGGAGTCGTAATACCGGCCCCAGCGCGAGGCCTCGGCCGCCACCGCTTCGATCCGCGCGGGGGCGATAACGACGATCGGCAGATCGAGCCGTGCGAACATCGCGCGCAGCGGCTGTGTCAGGACGGCGACGGCAATATCCGCCTGGCCCTGCAGCGCAGCGGCGGCCTCGCGCCACAGGGCGATCGTCGCGGCGGGGCGGTGCGAGGCGTGGTTGCCGATTTCAGCGATCCGATCGCGCGCGATGCTGCGTCCGAACCGCTCGCTGAGCACGAACTCGATCGGCTCGTCGATATAGCGCTCGAGCAGCAACGCGCCGGCGTCGGCAGCGCGGAAGCCCAACACGGCCTGTGGCGCCTCGGGCTGGCCGACGCTCAGATAGGTCGGATAGTCGGATGGCGGAAAGGCCGCATGGACTGCCGCATAGCGGTCGGCAATCAGGGAGCGAATGGCCGTATCGTGCATGAACACCTCGTCGATGCACGAGAGACGTCACGCATGGCCGGCCACCCTACCTTGGCGGTCGAGAGAAATCGTTCGGGCTAGAAACTTCGGCGTACCGAAAGCGATGCGGTCCTCGGACGGACGGGGGTGCGCTGCGGCGCGGCCGTCACCGTGAACGGATTGCCGAACGCGAAACTGTCGGCGCGGGTATCGCCCGCATTGTCGAGACCGGCGCGGATTTGCCACGCGGCGATCTCCGCGCTCAGCGATCCCGAAAGCAGCAGGATCGGGCTGCTTTCGCGGTCGAGCGCGGGATCGAAACTGAGCCGCGTCTCGCCGATATAGCTTGCGCGCCCGGTCGCGCGCAGCTGCCACCGGCCGAGCCTGAGCGCGTAGCTTGCCTCGCCATGCGCGCTGGCGTCGGGAATGATCGGGAGCCGGCGGTCGGGCTCGACCCCAGGAAGCGCGCCGGGATTGATCCGCGCGTGCTGGAGCAGCGTTCCGGCCGAGAGCGAGATGCGTCCTGCGGGCCGCCACTGCAGGCTGAGATCGATCCCGCGATTGCTCGCATCGCCGGCATTGCGCGTCGAGATCAGGCCGTCGGTGGCGAGATAGTCGGCTTGGACATGCGCCCAGTCCGACGCGAACAGCCCGAGATCGAGCGACAGGCGATCGTTGGGCGACGACCAGCGGACCCCAAGGTCATAGGCCTGCAATTCGTCTGACTGATACGAGGTCGGCGACGAAGGGCCGACCGACGTCGTGTCGACCCCACCGGGACGCAACGCGGAGGCATAGCGCGCGAACACCAGCAAGCGCGGATCGTGCTGCCAAGCGATCGTCGCGCTCGGGCTCGCGCGGACGATCGCACGGCTGATGGTGCCGCCGATTGAGCCCTCCGCCCGTTCGTCATCGACCGAAGACCGGAAGACGCGGACACCGGTGCCGACACGCAGCCGATCGGACAGATGCCAAGTCACCTCGCCGAACATAGCGGCCTCATCGACGCTGCGGGTGACGCGGAGCACCGGCACAGTGGTCGCGCCGACCAGCGTTCCGGTCGCGGCGGTTTTCGCGGCGAGCAGCGCTGCGCCGCCGAGCCAATCGAACCGTCCGGCCGAGCCGGTCGCGCGTATCTCGCCGGTATAGACACGGTAGGTGCGCGCATCGCGATAGGACGCAGGCGCGGTCCCGCCGAGCAACACGGCCTTGGACGACGCATCGTAGGTGGCGTTGACCTCCTGCGACGTGGCGCTTGCAACGGCGGTGACCCGAGCCCCGCCGATCGACCCGTTCGCCGTCGCGCTGACGAGCGATATCCCGGTGTCCTGCGGCTCGCGTAGCTGCGGGGGGCGCGTCAGTGTGTGCGGCGCTTCGACATATTGGCTGTCGGCAACCGACGAGCCTTGGGTGATTCCCTGAAGATCGACGATCCAGTCGCCAAATGGCCGGGCGCGCACCGCGATCCGGCCACCGCTGGTCTGCCCGTGATTGAGGTCGCGCGTGCCGTCGGTCGAATTGATCCAGCTGCCTTGCCCGATCCGATAGCCGACCAACCGGATAGCGAGTTGGCCGGGTATGAGTGGGAGATTGATCACGCCGTCGAAATCGCCAGCGCCGCTCCCGCTTTGCGTCGCGCTGCCGCCGCTGCGGAGCGACCCGCTGGCGCGCGTGAGGTCGGGCTTGGCTGGCACCAGCCGATACACGCCGCCAAGCGCGCCGGTGCCGTAGAGCGGCCCCTGCGGTCCTTTCAGCACTTCGACTTGCGCCATGTCGATCAGGCGCAGATCGGGGTCCGGCGCGTCGTAGGTCACGCGCGATTCATCGACCTGGACGCTGACGCTCGATTGCCCGAAACCGTCGAACGGGCTGTCGGCGATGCCGCGAATGAACAGCCGGTTGCGCCCGGAGCCGAGATTGGTGACCGAAAGGCCGTTGATCGATGCGGCGAGATCGCGCGTGCCGGGTGTATCGGCGAGAGCGGCTAGGCGTTCGGGCGTTGCTATCGCGAGCGGAATTGCCGCCGATGCCAGAGTTTCGCGGTGTTTGGTCGCGGTCACCACGATGTCGTCATGCTCGGCGGTCTCGCGCGCAGCCAGTGGGGAAATGGAGCGCGGGGAGCGTATGACCTGGCGCGGGGCGCGTTCGATCCGCCAAAGATCCGGACCGACGCGGATCGCCCGCAGCCCGGTGCCGCGCAGCATGTCTGCGAGCGCCGCGGCCACCGACATGCGACCATGGACGCCGCGCGTGAGCGTGGTACCGAGGGGAATGTCAGCGCCGATCGAGGATCCCGACTGGCGCGCCAGCGCGGTGATCGCGCGGTCGATTTGCCCTGCCGGAATATCGAGCCGCAGCGTCTGCGCGCGCGCCGGGCTAGTGGCGGCGGCGCTCCAGCCGAACGCCAGCACCAGCATGGCGCGCCTCGAGCCCGATGATCGTCGCCAACGCGTCCGCAGCTTGCGTTCCCTTTCCAATCTTCAACGCCCCCGAGAAACGGAGATTGGCGATTGCGGGATCGACCGTCGTTTCGGCTCCCGCATAGCGCGTGATGTCGCTTGCAACCAGCGCCAGCGGCGCATCGGCATAGACGAGCTGCCCGCCACGCCAGCTTCCGACGCTTTCGGCGGCGATGCTGGTTAGCGTGACGCTCCCCTGTTGCCCGAGCAGCGCCCGGCCTTGCACCAGCGTGACCGGCGTATCCAGACCCGCTGCCGCCACGGCGATGTGGCCCTCGGCCACCGCGATGCGGGTCGTTGCACCATCAACCGCGATATCGAAGCGTGTCCCGATATCGCTGATGCGGTAGCGCCCGGCGGTGATTGACAGCGTCCGGTCGGCGCGGTGCGGCACGTCGAAATAGGCTGTACCGTTGAGCGCGAGTTGTGTTTGATCGCCGTGCTGCGCGACGAGACGGCTATGCGGCGCGAGCTTGGCGCTGCTACCATCGATCAAGGCAATCGTGCGCGCTGTCGCGCCGGTTTGCCAGGCGATATCGGCGGCGGGGCGGGGCAGCGCTACGACGAGGGCCAGCGCGGCGGCCAGCGCACCGCCTGCCACCACCGCCCAGCGCCAGCGCCAGCGCCTCGGTTCGCGCTGTGCCGGGGCAGGTGCGGCGAGGTGCGCAACGATGGTTGCGTGTTGCGCCACGATGTCGTCATCGAGAAGCGCGATGCGGTCGAACGCGGCGCGGTGGCGCGGGTCTGCTTCGAGCCAGATGGCAAAGCCGTCCCAATCCATGTCGTCGGCATCCTGCGCCGCGTGCCATTGTGCCGCGCGTTCCGTGATATCCTCGTTCATTGCATCACCTCGCCGCAGCCTGCGCTGCCGCCGCTCTCTGTTCCATTGCCAAGACGGCGCGGCGTGTCGTTCACCCCAGTTCCCCTGCATCGAGCATGCGTCTCAGATGCGCCATCGCGACTGCCATATGCTTTTCGACGCCCTTGCGGCTGATCCCGAGCCGTGCCGCGGTCTCGGCATGGCTCAGGCCGTCGAGCTTGTGCAGGCGGAGCGCGCGGGCGGCGCCGGGGGGCAGCCGGCCGATCGCCACAGCGAGGCGCGCGACGTCCTCGCGCGCGATCAGCTCGGTTTCGGCGACTGCCTCGGCCCGCGGTTCGGGGCCGTCGGGGCGCTGGCCCTGCTCGACATCCGCCCAATCCTGCTCGCGGACCGCGCGCCGTCGGCCCGCGCGGAGACGGTCGAGGACGAGGTTCTGGGCAACGCGGTACAGATAGGCACGGCCGTTGCCGATCGGTCCGGACGGCACCGATCCGATTTTGAGCCACATCTCCTGCACAACGTCTTCTGCCTCGGCGGCGCTACCGGTTCGGGCAGTCAGAAAACGTACGAGGGCAGCCCGGTGCTGGATGTATAAAGCCGCAAGTCCGTCGCTGCCGTCGTCCGCACTGCCTTCGCTCAAACGACTAACCTTCCGTTGTTTGAGCTAGCATGGCGGATGGCTCGAGGCGTCGAGCTGTAGCACGATCTCGCTAACAGCAAAATGTAGACCGAATCAGCCCGATAACCGCTGCCGTCGCTCTCCAGAGTCCGGTTCCAGCACCTAACCTGCCGAACTCGATATGCGGCCGGGTGGAAATACGCATCTGATGGATACTTGAACAGCATCGCACTCTATTGCGATCACAAAGATCGATAGGTCGAGGGTGCTACCCGTTTTTACGATCAGGCATTTGATGTCGCATCTGGGCGTCGTGTGGGTGCGTGGAACTGACGAGCCGAGTATCAACGGCGATTTTCTCCCGCCGCAACACCCACGGACTAGGGCTGGCCTAGCCGCGCGATGATCGATGAAATTCGGCTACGCTTGACGTCAGTGACCTCGGTATCTCCCGTGGCCGAACGTATAATGGCGTCAATCGCCAGCGACGCTGTTATACGGCGAAAGGTCTGGATCCAGTGGATTACAGCCGGACCGCTTTCGCACGGTAAATCAGTGTAAGTGGCCCTCCGTTCATGTCCATGCTCTCGATTGCGGCCGGCTGGTTGTGACGCGGGCTACCGATAGCGCAGTAATCGAATCCCGTTAGAGTGATTGTCTGGATGCAGCGCCATCCAGATCCGCTCTGTATGTAAGATCCGGTTCGAAGGTCTCGATCTTTATCTCCTCGCGGCTTTTGCCATGCTGATCGAGGAGCGTAGCGTGTCGGGCGATCGGCCGATCGGCTACACCTGAGCCAACCAGCGGCGCATTTGCTCGGTTGAAAATCTATGTCGGCGACACATCGCTGGTGACGAAGGGAAAAGGGATGTATCCATTCGGCGACGACCATCGGGCGTAATTTTGTCTCGCGTGCGCGAGCGATCAGGCCGCTTGCTTGATCTTGA
>NZ_JASJVC010000057.1:0-22474 GCF_035019905.1 Sphingomonas sp. 10B4
CCGGTGACCGTCCGCCTCTCATAACATCTTCAAGTAAAAGCGCGGTTATGCTCTCGCGACGTTATGCAACAAAGCCGTTTTTCGAAGATCTCTCGGACACGGTGATTCATGACGATCTGCTCGAGCGCTTACTGATGTTCCGCAACGTTCTGGTCACCGGTCACCAGGCTTTCTTTACAAAAGAAGCGCTGACGGCGATCGCAGAAACAACGATTGAAAACATTTCCTCGTTCGAGGCCACGGGCAAACCCTGTTACGCTTTGTGATGTGATCACGCGTATGAGGCTAAAATCAATCAGACGGTTGAAGCTGAAAACTGACTTGGCCGGGGTCGCTGGTGGACCGAGACGTGGTGCACCTGCAGGCTCCGCTTTGAGTTCTTTGGCATATTAACCCGGGAAGCACACCGGGGTCCTTCGTTGCGAGCGTTGCTTTTGCTTGGCGCAGGCTTGGCTGTGACCCAACCTCTTAATAGGAGTATTCGGGATGACGGTACGTTTGATTGTTTTGGCCGTCGCAGTCGCATCGGTGCTGGCGCTGATCTGGTTTCGGAACCGCCCCTCCGCGCGAAACCGCAATGGAACCTCAGACGCCCCTGATCGCGGTGTGATCGGTGAGATCACCACAGCTTACGAAGATGTTGGGCGCGAGTTTTTGGACGAGAGCCGCAGTCGGCCGCTTCGGCCCGAAGCCGCAAGCGAGGTCGGCGGTCGGGATTGAAGGGGCCAATGGCGTCAGACGCCGACCCAATCCTCTGGAGAGCCGAAATGACGAGACGGGTGGACAAACACGGCCAAGAGCTTTTCAGCAACGTTAAATTGGGTGGTCCGCCAACCGCAGGCGACTATGTGCCTGCCCGGGCCAAGGATCCTGTTTGCGGCATGGATGTCGATCCAGCCAAGACGCCGCATCATGCGGTGCACCGAAAGCGTCAATATTATTTCTGTTCGGCAAACTGCCGCTCGAAATTTGTTGCGAACCCTCAAGGGTATCTCGGCAACCGTCCCGCGCTTGTATCCCCGCCAAAGCCGAGCGGTGTGTGGACCTGCCCGATGCATCCGCAAATTCAGCAGGACGGGCCCGGAACGTGCCCGATATGTGGTATGGCGCTCGAGCCGGAGGAGCCCACGCAAAATGATGTGCCCAACCCGGAACTTTTAGATTTCACGCGTCGCGCCTGGATCGCCGTGGCGCTGAGCGTGCCGTTGCTCGCTATTTCCATGGTTGCGGAGATGATAGGGATCCAGCTCGTTCCGCCAGCGATCAATCCTTGGGTACAACTCGCGCTGACGGCACCGATCGTGTTTTGGGCGGGCGGGCCGTTTTTCCATCGCGGCTGGAAGTCGATCGTCACCTGGCATCTCAATATGTTTACGCTGGTCTCGATCGGCGTGGGTGCGGCTTTCGCCTACAGCCTCGTTGCCACGATCGCTCCCGGGCTATTCCCGTCATCGTTCCACATGCACGGGATCGTGCCGGTTTATTATGAAGCCGCAGGCGTAGTCGTGACGCTTGTGTTGCTGGGGCAAGTGCTCGAACTGCGTGCACGCGCCGCGACCGGTAGTGCAATCCGCTCGCTGATGAATCTTGCCCCCAAGGTCGCGCACCGCCTTCGCGACGATGGCACCGAGGAGGAAGTCGGACTCGCGGAGGTTGCAACCGGCAACCGCTTGCGGGTGCGGCCGGGCGAGGCGGTGCCGGTGGACGGCGTGGTTGTCGATGGCACATCCTCGGTCGACGAATCGATGATAAGTGGCGAGCCGGCACCGGTTCTCAAGGACACCGCCGCACTGGTGACGGGGGGAACCATCAACGGCACCGGATCGCTGGTCATCGAAGCACGTGCCGTCGGCTCTGACACCGTGCTCGCCCGGATCGTCAAGATGGTGGCCGAGGCACAGCGCAGTCGAGCGCCGATTCAGGCGATCGCCGATCGCGTTTCGGGGTGGTTCGTACCGCTCGTGGTGGGAATCGCTGTGCTGACGTTCGGCGTGTGGAATCTCGCCGGACCAGAGCCGCGCTTTGGCCATGCGTTGCTCAACGCCATCGCTGTCTTGATCATTGCGTGTCCCTGCGCGCTTGGCCTTGCCACGCCGATGTCTATCATGGTCGGCACGGGCCGTGGTGCACGCGCAGGCGTTCTGATCAAGGACGCCGAGGCGTTGCAGATGATGGACAGTGTCGACACGCTTGTGATCGACAAAACCGGGACCCTGACCGAAGGACGGCCGAAGGTGACCGAGATCGAGCCGGTCAAAGGCGTCGAGTGCGACGCCCTGCTGGCGGCGGCGGCGGCGGTGGAGCAGCAATCGGAACACCCGCTCGCCCAGGCTATCGTGACCGCGGCGCAGGAAGCAGGGCTGACGCTGGGCAAGATCGAGCAATTCGAATCCCAAACGGGGCTTGGCGTCAGCGGCCGTGTCGATGGCAAGGTAGTGGTGGTGGGCAACACGGCACAGATGACGCGTATCGGGGTCGACCCCGCGCCGTTGGCCGACGTCGGGGAGCGCTATCGTGCCGCCGGCGCCGGGGTGATGCTGGTCGCGATTGATGGGCACCTTGCAGGACTGCTCGCGGTTGCTGATCCGATCCGCGCATCCGCACGCGATGCGATTGCCGTACTTAAAGCCGAAGGGTTGCGGATCGTGATGCTTACCGGCGATGCCGAGGCCACCGCGCAGGCGGTGGCCAAAGCCATTGGCGGGATCGACGAAGTCCATGCCGGGCTAAAGCCCGAAGACAAGGCGCGGATCATCGGCGAACTCAAAGCCAAGGGTGCCAGGGTGGCGATGGCCGGGGACGGTATAAACGATGCGCCCGCGCTCGCTGCGGCCGATGTCGGCGTGGCGATGGGGACCGGTACCGACGTCGCGATTGAAAGCGCGGGGATGACACTGACGAACGGCGATCTCTCCGCCATGGTGCGAGCTCGTCGGTTGGCCAAGGCGACAATGCGCAACATCCGCCAGAACCTGTTTTTCTCGTTCGTGTTCAACGGCGTTGGCGTACCCCTGGCTGCAGGTGTGCTTTATCCAATGACCGGTTTGTTGCTCTCACCTATGATCGCAGGCGCGGCAATGGCGCTATCGAGCTTCACCGTCGTAACAAATGCTCTACGGCTCAGCAGGGCGAAATTATGAGTATTGGTGCGGCACTGTCGGCCAGCACAGTCCCGAAGCCGATGATCCGCCAGCTTGAGCCGCTCGTAGTACATTCGGCTCGAGGGGTCGAAATATTTGGTCAGCGCGCGCAGCTAACCGTCGCTGCGTACGCAAAATCCAGCAAAGTTTTGCGAAACAGGTGGTTTTGGCCCGCGCCTTGGGCACCGCCAGCTTATGTCATCGGGCGAGATGCGTAGTTTCCGACCCTACGAATCGCGCGGAATGAAAGTCTAATGTTGTGTGGGTTCAGGTCCGGTCCCAGCTGCGTCAAGATCACAACCGCTCCTCACGGACGTTGTCATCCGAATTAGCAGCGTTTTGATGAAGCCGTTTCCAGACCGACGGTTTGCCTTTCGTCGAAGGAACATCGGATGTACGCTGCCGCAGACATTCGTAGGCCGCGTCCACAAACCGGCGGGCTAGGGTCAGCCGCCGGTCATTCGAAGAAAGTTACGCGCCCAACGCGGATCGCCTTGATTGGCAACGCTCTGCCGCGCCTTTGTGGTTTGGCGGCGTTTACCAGCCATGTTTATGACGCGCTGGTTACCTGCTTTCCCGAGTGCTCGATCGATCACTATGCAATGGTCGATCCGGGGGGGCACTACTGTTTTCCAGAGTCGGTTACCCGATCAATCGAACAGACAGACGTCCAGAGTTACAGGTACGCCGCACAGGCAATCCGCGCCAGCGATGCAGACCTTATCTGGGTTCAACATGAGTTTGGGATCTTTGGCGGTCCAGCGGGATGCTACTTGCTTCAGATACTTGAGCAAACCGATATACCACTTGCCGTATCACTTCATACGGTGCTTGAAACGCCCGACTCCGATCAGCGCGAGGTGATAGAGCGCATTGCTGATCGTGCCGCGCTTCTGATCGTCATGGCCGAGCGTGCCCGCTCGATCCTGATAGGGAGCTATGGAGTCTGCCCAGCCAAAATCGCGGTGATACCGCACGGGATACCGGATCGAGCTTACGTCGAGCCTGCCCTGGCACAACGCTGCTTTGGCTTGGAGGAGCGGCCGACAATCCTCACCTTTGGCTTGCTTTCTCCAGGGAAGGGTATCGAAACCATGATCGAGGCTTTGCCGGCGATCCTCAAACGTTGCCCTAGTGCGCTGTACGCCGTCATAGGCGCTACGCACCCTCATCTGCTTGCATCCGAGAACGAAGCCTATCGTGAACGATTGCAGGCGCTCGCGACTGCGCTTGGCGTCGCGGGTCACGTGCACTGGGTGAACCGGTTTCTATGCGAAGCGGATCTGCTTGAACGGATTGCCGCCGCAGATGTCTATGTCACGCCTTACGGCAATCCCGCACAGATCACGTCTGGAGCGCTCGCTTATGCATTTGGGCTCGGGAAACCGATCGTCTCCACGCCCTATATCCATGCATGCGAGCTCCTCGCTGACGGCGGGGGGCAACTGGTTTCGTTCGGGGACGTAGCCGGTACGGCAGAGGCCGTAGCGAACCTGCTAACCGACAATCCCCTGCGCGCTAAAACGGCAGAAATTGCCTACGCGCACGGCCGCTCCATGACGTGGCACAATATGGTCCGGCATGCGATGGACCACTTCGCTTTGATCACGGCCGCAGCAGCACCTGTTCCGGTTTCTACAGCCCGGCAGGCGGGTTTCTCGAACGGCGCCACACGGCAAGTCGCGCTCGAGTTTGCCGCCTCCTATTGAGCTATCGCTGCCGGTCGGCAAGCCTCATCCAAATTCTACCAAATACTCGCGATTACCGCATAACACACGGTGAGTACTTTCCGATGCTGCTCGCAGCCAGGCATTCCTCTTAGCGAAGATATCTCGCGCCGCGAGATTGTTCGTGCCCGCGAAACTGGAGATGATCGTGAAAAAACTCTATTCGGCTTTCGCCGCACTTACCGTTGCGGGTACCATCGCAGCAACCGTCGCGATAGCCGCTCCGGCTGCTCGATCAGATCAGCCCAATGCGACCGCGACGTTCTCCACAGAAACTGTCGCGGTTGGCGCTCGATACACCTGGGGCCACGGAATCTTGAAGTATAATGGGCATAGTTATCCCTTCAAGGTTGAGGGTCTTGGAGCCGTTGGTGTCGGAGTCGACAAGGTTCACGGGGTAGCTGAAGTCTACCATCTGAAATCACCGTCGGAATTCGCGGGGACCTATGGCAGGGCAGCTATCGGCGCCTCGCTCGGCAAAGCCGGTGGTGAGAGTTCGACAATGTCGAACGAGCACGGTGTCGTGATGAATGTCCACGCCCGCGAGCGCGGAATTCAACTTAATCTCGGCGTTGGCGGCGTGCACATCAAGATGTCCTAGCGCCAGCCATAACCAACGAGAGTGCGCTGAAGGGATCGTCTTCGGCGCACTCTTCGCGTTGTGGTTGGCAACATGTACCGAACCGGGGCAACCGGTCAGGCCAAATCGCTGTTTTACCTATCGTTGCTTCATTCTGAACCGTCTGCGATTTGTTCGAGGTTCGCGGCAACGCTTACTATTGGGCCACCAAAGTATGCGGACATCCACCGGCGGACGTGGGAAACTGACACTCAGCGCCTGCGCGAATGACGGATCATGATACCCACGACCTTACGAGCTTCTCTGCGTCATCCATCGTGTAATCGACTGCATTCATTGTCTCGAGATGCATGACATCGATCTCGCCCAAGAAGGTTACCTCGTGCCGTTGCTGGGTACGGACGCCACCAGGATAGTCGTAGTAGATGCCTTGGCCATTGCAGGTCACCCGGACGATTACGGTGCGCGGTGACTGGGGCAGCACGCAGGCAGAAACATCATAGATTCTGCCTGCGTGATCGAAACTACGCATCCGTACGGGCGGGTCTGGCTCACCAGGAAGCTCAGGGATCATCGCCCTGCGCCCGGACTGACATCTTCGAACTCTGCATCCACCGCATGCTCGTTTGACGGGCCTGCGGTTGGCTCGGTCGCCTCGGCCCCCGAAGGACCGGTGGCAGCGGCCTTTTGCACGGCGTCTTCGAGCCGGGCTGCGACCTCAGTAAGGCGTTCGGTCGCCTGGATGAGGCCGGGTTCGGCACCCGCATCGATGGCTGTTTTGACCGCCTCGAGCGCGGCCTGTCCATCGGCGCGATCACCGGCGGCTATGCCGTCGCCGTGTTGGGCAAGAGTGCGTTCGACCTGATGGGTGAGGGCATCTGCCTTGTTCTTCGCTTCGACGAAGCCCCGCCGCACCTTGTCGGCTTCGGCGTTTGTCTCGGCTTCCTTCACCATGCGCTCGATATCGGCATCACCAAGGCCGCCATTGGCCTGGATGCGGATCTGCTGCTCCTTGCCGGTGGCCTTGTCCTTGGCCTGGACAGCGACAATTCCGTTTGCATCAATGTCGAACGTCACCTCGATCTGAGGCATGCCGCGCGGGGCGGGCTGTATGCCCGTAAGGTCGAAATTGCCGAGCGCCTTGTTGTCGACGGCCATTTCGCGCTCGCCCTGGAAGACCTTGATCGTCACGGCGGATTGATTGTCATCGGCCGTCGAGAAGGTCTGGCTCTTCTTGCTCGGGATGGTCGTGTTGCGATCGATCAGCCGGGTGAACACGCCGCCAAGCGTCTCGATCCCAAGGCTGAGCGGGGTCACGTCAAGCAGCAGCACATCCTTGACGTCGCCGCGAAGGACTGCACCCTGGATCGCCGCACCGATCGCCACGACTTCATCGGGATTGACGTTGCGGGCGGGTTCCTTGCCAAAGAACGCGCGCACGACCTCGATCACCTTGGGCATGCGCGTCATTCCGCCGACGAGCACGACCTCATCTATGTCGGCCGCCGTCACGCCGGCATCCTTGAGCGCAGCCTTGCACGGCTCCATCGTACGCTGGATCAGGTCGTCGACCAACGCTTCGAGCTTCGCCCGTGTCAGCTTGATCAGGAGGTGCTTCGGGCCCGATGCATCTGCGGTGATGAAGGGGAGGTTGATCTCCGTCTCCTTGGCCGATGACAGCTCGATCTTTGCCTTCTCGGCCGCCTCCTTGAGCCGCTGCAAGGCGAGCTTGTCGGTGCGCAGGTCGATGCCTTGCTCCTTCTGGAACTCCGTTGCTAGGAAATCGATGACGCGGACGTCGAAATCTTCGCCCCCGAGGAAGGTGTCCCCATTGGTGCTCTTGACCTCAAACACCCCGTCGCCGATTTCGAGGATCGAAATGTCGAAAGTCCCGCCGCCGAGATCGTACACCGCGATCCGCCCACTGGTCTTCTTGTCTAATCCGTAGGCTAGCGCCGCCGCGGTCGGCTCGTTGATGATGCGCAGGACCTCGAGGCCGGCAATGCGGCCCGCATCCTTCGTTGCCTGGCGCTGGGCGTCGTTGAAGTAGGCGGGGACGGTGATCACCGCCTGCGTCACGGCCTCGCCGAGATAGGCCTCGGCCGTCTCTTTCATCTTGCCCAGGATGAACGCGCTAATCTGCGATGGTGGATATTTCCGGCCACGCGTCTCTACCCAGGCATCGCCATTGTCACCACTGACGATGGCGTAGGGGACAAGGCTCTTGTCCTTCGCTGCGACCGGGTCGTCGTACCGCCGTCCCATCAGACGCTTGACGGAATAGATCGTGTTGGCCGGGTTGGTGATCGACTGCCGCTTGGCGGCCTGACCAACGAGTCGTTCGCCGTTCTCGGCAAAGGCGACGATGCTGGGCGTGGTCCGCGCACCCTCGCTGTTCTCGATGACCCGCGTTTCCTTGCCATCCATGACGGCGACGCACGAATTGGTGGTGCCGAGATCGATTCCGATGACTTTGCTCATGATCGTGGTCCTTATGGCTGGCTGCTGCAGGGGGAGGGGCAAATTGAGGTGGCGGAAGCTATGTCGGGAGCGATCGGGCGAGAGGTCGCAAACCTGATTCGGTCGATCGTCTAGTGAGGCTGTGCGGGGCTGTCGGTTGGAGGTTTGGCGACGACGACCATGGCCGGGCGCAGTAATCTGCCGTTGAGCGTCCAGGTGGGCGAGAGCGCCTGAAGGATCGTACCCGGCGGCTGTCCGTCGGCGACCAGCTCCGCCATCGCCTGATGCAGATTTGGATCGAACGCGGTGCCGGTAGGATCGACCCGCTTGATTCCATTCCGATCGAGCAGGGCGACAAAGCCCCGCTCGGTTTCGGTCAAGCCTGCCCGTATTCCGGCGATGCTCGGAGCTTCCGCATCCGAAACCGGGGGCAATGTCTCGCGCCCGCGCCGGAGATTCTCGGCAGCCTCTACGACATCGCGCGCGAATGCCTCGATCGCGAAGTGTCGCATGTCGTCCAACTCCCGTTTGGCGCGGGATCGGACGTTGGCATTCTCTGCCTCGGAGCGAACCCAGCGCTCGCGCATTTCGGCAAGCGCTGTTTCGAGGTGTACAATCTGGCTAGCCGGCGCGGTATCGGGAGCACCTGCGCCGGTGGGTTCGGTCCATACGGTGTCTTCGTGGGATATGTCCGCGTCCTGCAGGTTTTTCTCGTGATCGTTGATCATCATTTCATCCCTGCAAAACCCGGCGAGCGCGTTAGGAGCGTGCGCGAACCGGCCCCTTGGATGTAGGCCAAGCAAAAGCTCTTCCGGCAGGATCGGAAACTACGCATCGGCTGCGATGCCAGTGTGACCTTGTCGTCGGACGGTCTTCGCCCGGGGGCAGAGAGCGTTCGTTCTGTTCGCGATATCGACTAGGTAGTTTCCGCCGCTTCCGGGGAATTCCCGATGCAGCCAACCCGAAGCAGACTTAGCGGCCCTCCGCTCGCCGCGTATCGGAGTTTGCAAAATGCCTACCCTAGACTGTCTTATCATTGGTGGCGGGCCTGCGGGCCTGACCGCGGCGCTCTATCTGGCGCGGTTCAAGCGCCGGGTAGTAGTGATCGACGGCGGGTGGAGTCGCGCCGAATGGATCACGCTAAGCCACAATATCCCGGGCTTTCCAGAAGGAATTTCCGGTCCGACATATCATGACCGCCTGCGGCAGCAGGCGCAGCTTTATGGCTGCGCCCCGGACAAGGGCTATGTGCGCACGCTGCGCTGGCGCGACGAGAACGGATTTCTCGCGGAGTTGGATAGTCGAACGATCTCGGCGCAGACCGTTATCCTCGCAACCGGCGTGGTCGAGAACAAGCCGCCGGTGCCGCATCTGGCCGATGCCGTTAAGCGTGGTCTGATCCGGACCTGTCCTATCTGCGACGGCTATGAGAGCCGGGACGAGCGCATCGCCGTGCTGGGCAACGGCCCCCATGCCGCGGCGGAGGCACTCTTCCTCAGAACCTATTCGAGCAAGCTGACGCTACTGTTGGTCGGCGATGCCGCCTTGCCCTATCCGATGCACGAGGAGTTGATCCAGAACGGCATCGAAATCCTGCAGATCGGCTCTGAGGCGATCGAGATGCAGGAGCATGGCGTTGCCGCTTTCTATGCCGCTGATGGCCAATCCCACAGCTTTGACGTGGTCTACACGGCGTTCGGTACGACCGCGCAAAGCGATCTGGCCGCTTCGCTCGGAGCGCGGATGGATGATGCGGGCCGTCTGTTTGTCAGCGCGCATCAGGAAACGTCGGTCACGAGCCTGTATGCTGCCGGGGACCTTGTGCGCGGGCTCAACCAGATCAGCGTCGCAAACGGCGAGGCGGCTATCGCCGCGACCGCCGTCCACAATGCGTTGGCTATGGTGCCGGCCGCCTGAAGCGGCAGACCGGGATCACGGCGACCCGCGTAGGTAGTTTCCGACGCTTTCGAACGATCGTCCGCACTCGCAACGTTGCAGAACGAATTCGGCGCCTTTGCCGGACGCCGGGCGCTCAGATGGTCCCACTACCGAGATGGAAACACGATGATCGATGTACCCACCACCTGGGACGAAGAGACCGATATCGTCGTCATCGGTTATGGCTTTGCTGGTGCGACCGCCGCGATCACGGCCTGTGACACGGGTGCGAAAGTCGTCCTGCTCGAAAAGGCACCCGAGGCGCATAAGGGGGGCAACAGCCGGGTGTCCGCCAACATCGTCTTCTGGCCTTCCGACGTCGCACAGGGCGCTGCCTATTTCAGGGCGCTTGCCGGGCCGTATCTCGACAATATTCCAGACGACATGATCGCGGTCTGGGCGACGGAGATGCATGCGAACAAGGCATGGCTCGAGGGCCTCGGCATGACGCCGGTAGAGATGCCTTATGTGGAGTTCCCGCAGGCAGACGGTGCGGCATGCGTCCGCGTCCTGAAAAATGGCGATGGACCGATCGGGGGCGAGCGCCTGTGGCGCGTGATCGAGGAAGCCGTCGCGCGCCGACCGATCGCTATTTCCTATCAGACGCCTGCCTTCGCGTTGGTCAAGGATGGCGCAGACGTCGTTGGCGTAATCGCGGAGCGTGACGGCAAAAGCGTTTCCATCCGCGCGCGCCGCGCCGTTATCCTGACCTGTGGCGGGTTCGAGGCCAATCCGACGATGCTGCGGACCTTCGTCGATGGACTACCGAACCTCTATCCGGTCGGGACGCCCTACAATAACGGCGACGGCATCCGGATGGCGTCCGAGATCGGTGCGGAGCTGTGGCACATGAACAATATCTCGGGCCCCATCCTCGCATTCAAGGCACCGGAGATCCCGGTGGCGCAATGGCTGAACCTTCCGCACGGCAGGAGCTATCTCTTTGTGGCAGCGGACGGCACCCGCTTCACGATGGAGGGTGAGCCCTGCTCGGTCGGCGACTTTCACGGCAAGGTCGAGCGACACGGTGTGTGGCAACAGCAGACGCTGCCGACGCCAATCCATATGATCTTCGACGAGCCCTACCGACTGTCCGGGCATATCGGCAAGGCCACCACCGACTGGGATGTCGTTCACGGCAACCATTACGACTGGAGCGACGACAATCTGCGGGAGATCGAAAAAGGCTGGATCGAGAAAGCCGATACGGTGGGAGAGCTCGCGCGCCTAATCGGCATTTCGCCCGAGGCTCTGGAGCGTACGGTCAGCCGGTTCAACGAGGCAGCCGGGCAGGGCAAGGATCACGACTGGGGGCGGACGCCAGACAGCTTGGCGGCACTTGTGTCGCCGCCTTTCTATGCGATGGAATTGACCCCGGCGCTGGTCAATACACAGGGCGGCCCTCGGCGCGATAAGGAGGCGCGGGTGATCGGATCCGACGGGGCGCCAATCGGTCGCCTCTACTCGGCGGGTGAACTCGGATCGATTTACCCGTTTCTCTACCAGGGCGGCGGCAATATCGGCGAGTGTTTCGCCTTTGGGCGCATTGCTGGGATGAATGCGTCGAAGGAGGGGTCCATCACTCCCGCCGTAGCCGAAGACCGCGTGGCGGTGCCCGCTTAAGCATCGTTGATTGCGCAAGATTGGCGCCGAAGCCGTCGCGGAAAGGGAAATTGTGGACGACCCCTACAAAACGCTCGGCGTCGCGCGCGACGCCAGCCAGGACGCTATCCGCAAGGCGTATCGCAAGCTTGCCAAGCAGCATCATCCCGACCTCAATCCCGGCCGTCCCAAGGCCGAAGACCTCTTCAAACAGATTGCTGCCGCCAACGCCCTGCTGTCCGATCCCGAGAAGCGCGCGCAATATGACCGCGGCGAAATCGACGCGGCGGGGCAGGAGCGCGCACAGCGCCCGTCCTACCGTGAGCATGCCGACGGCACCGCCGGTGATCGCTATAGCCGAGGAGCGGGCGGGCAGGGGAGCTGGGACGCCGACGATCTTGGCGACATCTTCGGGTCGATGTTCGGGGGTGGCAGGCGACCGGGTGGCGCGTTTCGGAGCGATGGCAGCGACGAGCGCTATGTCCTCACGACTGACTTCCTTGAAGCCGTCAACGGCGCAACACGCCGGCTCACATTGCCTGACGGTCGTGTTCTCGACGTGAAGATCCCACCGGGAGCCGTTGAAGGGCTGGTGATGCGGCTACGCGGGCAGGGCGGACCCGGTCGCAATGGGGGGAAGGCCGGTGACGCGCTCATCGAAATTCACGTCGCACCCCACCCCTTCTTCGAGCGCCGGGGCCGGGACATAACACTGACATTGCCGATATCGCTGTCGGAAGCTGTCCTTGGTGGTCCAGTTGAGGTGAAAACCCCGCGCGGCCCGGTCAAGATGCAGATCCCGCCCGGGTCCGATAGCGGGATTGAACTCAGGCTGCGCGGTCGGGGTGTTCCACAATCCGCGGGCCATACCGCGGGCGATCTCTATGCGACGCTCCGCGTCATGATCGGCAAACCCGATGACGCGCTGAACGATTTCGTCAGGGATTGGAAACCGCACGACGTCGTCAATCCGAGGGGCAAAATGGAGAGCGTGGCATGATGAGCTTCGACGTACTTGTCCGCGATGTCGACGGCCTCGAAGACGCGGATCTGGCGCGGTGGATCGCCAACAGCTGGGTCAAACCCGACCTCGCGGATGGGCGATATGTGTTCGAAGAAATCGATATTGCGCGCGTACATCTTATCTACGAACTGCGCCAGGAACTGGACGTCAACGAGGCCGCGTTGCCCGTCGTCCTCTTGCTGCTCGATCAACTCTATGACGTGCGCCGCCACCTCCTTGAGATTGGCGTCGCAATCGCTGAAACGGAGCCTGTCGACCTGCACCGGGCACTTCAAGTGATTGCCGCGCGGCGGTCCTGGCGATGAGGCTGAACCTTAGTCTTTGATCAGCTGATCATGGGCAGACGCAAGAGAAGACCAGCCACGTCGTCGCGTCAGCTCCTTCAGCAATTGGTTCAGAAAGTGCCTTCAAGGCGTGAAATCGTCCCCGAGGTACAGATGGCGAACCGTTGGGTCTGCAACCAAGGCGTTGGGGCTGCCCTGAAAGAGCATGCGGCCTTCATATATGACATAGGCGCGATCGACGAGTTCGACCATCGCATGGACATTGTGATCGGTGATCAGCACGCCGATCCCACGCTTTTTCAAATCCTTCACCATTGTCTTGATGTCGATGACCGATAGCGGATCGACGCCGGCAAAGGGTTCGTCGAGTAAGAGAATAGACGGTCGAGCCGCTACTGCGCGCGCGATCTCGCAGCGTCTGCGCTCTCCGCCCGAAAGCGCGATCGCGGACGTATCGCGGACATGCTCGAGCCGGAATTCGTGAAGAAGCCCTTCAAGAGCGACGCGGCGCTGCTCCGGGCCGTCCTCGACCAGTTCCAGGACCGCCGTAATGTTCTCCGCGACGGTCATGCCCCGAAAAATTGATGACTCTTGGGGCAGATATCCCAGACCGAGTTTCGCGCGATCGGGTGTGGTCAGGCCGGTAACGTCCGTGGTGCCGAGGAGGATGCGACCCTGATCGACGGCAATAATGCCGATCACTGCGTAGAAGCAGATGGTCTTCCCTGCTCCGTTAGGTCCGAGGAGCCCGACCACCTCGCCGTGCGAAACATTGAGCGAGATATCCTGCAAAACGATGCGATCGCCGTAGGATTTCCCAATTCCGATGACCGACAGATCGGGGACCGAAGGGTGTGCGATTTCGGGTGAGACAAGGCTCCTAGCGGAGGGGGCGTCGCTCAGAGAGGTATCCCGTCTTGGTGGGGATCTGCAAAGCGCTGATGGTCCAAACAGATCGAGCCTTTCGATGCGCGCCCGACAGAAAAGATCGTTGGTTTTCGAGGGCGCTTCGCGAACCGGGCAAGTCGGGGCAGGGATGCCACACCTACAATGCTAGGCGAAGAGGTTGAGGCCCGCGAGCCTCGGCAAATACGCATGGTTTGCGACTGATCAGCTTAGCCGACAGTCGGTTGGCAGGAGGACTTCAAAGCCGAAACCGGTCCTCTAGGCTGCGCGTGAGTAGTTTCCGACCGCTTCATGCCCGAACCATCCGTGGCAATCCGAGCGAGGTCGGAAACGATACAGGGCGAGAGCGAATGTCATTTCTGGTCGCCGGCAATTGGAAAATGCATGGGCTATCCGACCAACTCGGAGAACTGGTGGCGATAGCGCAGTACGCGAGGACCGCCGCAGGCACGAATGACGTCCTCATCTGCGTTCCGGCCACGCTCATTGCGCGCGCAGTTGCGGTCAGCGGCGGATACCTCGCCATTGGCGGCGAGGATTGTGCCGTCGAGGCCGCCGGCGCCTTCACAGGGGATATCAGCGCCGAAATGCTCAAGGATGCGGGCGCAGACGCTGTCATTGTCGGCCATTCTGAACGGCGGCGCCACCATCACGAAACTGACGCGGTGGTCGCTGAAAAGGCGGCTGCTGCCGGACGGGCCGGCCTTGCTGCGATTATCTGTATCGGCGAAACCCAGGTCCAGCGCGACGCAGGCACCGCGCTGCAGGATTGCGCGGCGCAGCTCGAGGCGAGCCTTCCGGCGGATCGGCGACTTCTTGCCGGCAGCGCCATCGCCTATGAGCCGCTCTGGGCGATCGGGACCGGTCGGACCCCCAATGCGCAAGACGTCACCGAAATCCATCGGCACCTCCGTCAGCTATTGACGCGACTGATGGGCAAGGATGGTGACCGGATCCGGATCCTCTACGGAGGATCCATTACGCCGGCCGATGTGCGGACCATCCTCATCCTGCCGGAGGTCGGTGGCGTGCTCGTCGGCGGTGCCAGCCTGAGGGCGCAAGATTTCAATGGCATAATTCGCGCGGCCGAGACCGTGAATCTGGCAAATGTCGAGACTGAGATGTCCGTTCCCACCCCGGTGCCTGCTCACTCAAGGACTACACCATGACTGCCGCCCTTTCTCTTTCCGATAAAGCCTCGATCTTCGCTGCGGGCTGGGTTGCCGACAACATCGAGATCGGTCCCTTTTCGTGGAATGATCCGCCAATCTATGATGAGCCGATCCGTGAATTCAGGAAAGAAGCCGCACAGGCGGGGCTCAGTGAGGCCGACCTTGTGCAGGGAATCGGACCTGTTTCCGCGTTCATTGCGAAAGCATATTCCGATGCCATCGCGACCTGGAAGGCAGATCAAAAAGCGCTTGAGAGCTACGTGAAGGCCGAAGTTATTCCATGGCCGCCAGCAGTTGGTCGAGCGGAACGCTTGCGAAGGTCGTGAA
Source organism: Sphingomonas sp. 10B4 (assembly GCF_035019905.1). NCBI lineage: Bacteria > Pseudomonadati > Pseudomonadota > Alphaproteobacteria > Sphingomonadales > Sphingomonadaceae > Sphingomonas > Sphingomonas sp. 10B4. Next base: position 15,161 of record NZ_JASJVC010000057.1, read on the forward strand.
GCTGTCGGCGATCGCATAGGGCAGGAGCAGGGTGCGCTGGTGGACCATCGCACCGCAGCTGTAGAGGACGTTCGGGACATAGCCGTCCGTATCGCACGGGTCGGGCCGGATCAGGGGGCTGCTGAGCCGTCCAAGAAGCTTGGAAGGATCATGCTTGTCGAGCAGGCACGCGGCGAGGCAGTAGTTTCGGACCGCGCCGACGCCGTGCGTGATGACGAGCCAGCCTTCGGCAATTTCGATCGGCGATCCGCAATTGCCGATCTGGACGAATTCCCATGGATAGCGTGGCGCGACGATCTTCACGCCCGTTTCCCATCGGTAGAGATCGTCCGAATATTGCAGCCAGATATTCTCATGATCCTGCCGCCCGAGCATGGCGTAGCGCCCGGCGATCTTGCGGGGGAACAGCGCCATGCCCTTGTTATCTGTGCCGGGACCTCGCAGCGCGGTCAGATCGATCGTTTTGAAATCGACGGTGCGCAGGATCTCCTGCCGGATGCCGCCGCCACTAAAGGCCGTATAGGTACCAAGATATGTCGCGTTTGCGTCATCGTCGACGAAGCGGACCAGGCGAAGATCTTCGATGCCGTGCCGCTGCGGCGGCGTCACCGGGAAGATCACGATTTCGGAAGGGTTCCGCGCCTCCTCGCAGAACAGCCGTACGCCGGGATCGTCCGGCTCCCCGCCCGGGATCAGCTTGATGCGCGGCGAGATCGCCTGTTTGCTCGGCGGATCGATCGTCAGCGTGCCATCTTTCGAACAATGGCCGGTCCGGAACGTCACCGAGGAGATGTTGCCCTCGCCGACGCCGCGCAGCGACAGGAGCAGTCTCAGCTCCCCGTCGGAAACGCCAGTCTGGTCAGGATGCGGCACGATGCTCGGGTTGAACAGCGCCGCTGCCTCGAACGAATATTCCTCGCAAAAATAGGCGCCGATGAGCAGTGACTGTTCGGCGTTGATCGAGCCAGGGTCGATGACCAGCCCCTCTACATCGTGGAAGCGACGGAGCAGGACATCCTCGACATCGCGGTGATGTCTGGCGAGGTTGGCTGTAAAATAGGTGAGGTCCTTGTGTACACCCGCCGGGTCGAGACTGAGCACCCGATCCGTGATGCGCTGCGCGCGCGATTGCGTGGGTGAGATGAAGGGCGCCTGATCGTCGGCGGGCATGAACGGCCGGATGACGACGCGCGATGGATCGGCATGCAAGGTAATTGGCACGTGTGCCACGAAGTCATGATCGGGCATGCGTGTCCTTGTTAGCAGCGAGGCTATAATGGGCTGCCGAGCCTCCATTCCATTGGCTGATGACGGACAGCGCCGGGTGGCCTGACTTCGGTCCGAGCACGCTCACCGATGCTGGATTCAGTGCAAAATGCTGGGCTTCGATGACGGCCAGTCCGATCCACCGCGCCGCCAGCACACACCCGAACTGGCCGTGTGAGAAGAGCGCTATGTCACCGCTCAGCTCAAGCAGACGTGCGATAAGATTGTCCGCCCGCTCGGCGACCTGCGCCGGCGTTTCGCCGTTCGGGCAGCCATCGCGAAACACGTTCCATCCGGGTGCTTGCACACGGATTTCGACCGTCGTTCGCCCTTCGTAGTCGCCGTAATCCCATTCCGACAGATCGGTTGAGACCTGGGCCTGCGTGGCTAAACCTGCCAGTGCGCACGTGCTGCGGGCGCGCTCGAACGGGCTCGTCAATACACACGAAAAATCCAAGCCCGCCAAATAGGCCCGCAGCTCACCGGCAATCGTTGTTCCGTGCGGGGTGAGGGGCAGGTCGGTCCTGCCGGTGTGCCGCCCGGATTGGGACCATTCGGTTTCGCCATGGCGGATCAGGAACAGTCGTGGGAGCGCGGGTGTCACGCGGCCTGCGCTCGGATCAGTGGGACATCCGTTGACGCATCGTAGGTACCGCAACGCGCAGCGTGGTCGCACATCGCGCGGTGCGCGATCGCTGCTTGCGCCGCCTCCGCCCGTTCATCGCGCCCGTTCCATATTTCCAGCGCCGGCTGCTGGATTGCGCGCGCAAAGGAAAAGCTCAGTTGCCACGGAATTCGCGCTTTGAATCGGTCGTTCATCGCATTGAGCCGCGCCGAGGCAAGCGCTCCCGGCTGGCCGCCGGATAGAAAGGCGACCGCCGGAACGGCAGCAGGTACCGCCCGCAGGAGGCTCCTGACGGTCGCGTCTGCGATCGTGACAAGGTCGGATTGGTCCGGACAGTCCGAGCCGGGGAGCACCATGTTCGGCTTTAGGATCAGCCCTTCCAACGCCACACCCTGTTCGTCGGCGTGACGAAAGACGGCGTGCAAGACCGCCTCGGTTACGACGGCGCAGCGGGCCAGGTCGTGCGGACCGTCCATCAAGACCTCCGGCTCGATCACTGGGAGGAGTCCGACTTGCTGGCAGATCGCGGCATAGCGCGCGAGCGTCTGCGCATTGGCCTCGATGCAGCCGCGCGTCGGGATATCCGCCGCAATCGTGATGACGCCGCGCCATTTCGCGAACCGTGCGCCCACCGCGGCAAAGGCCTCGAGCCGCGCTTTCAGCCCATCCAGTCCTTCGGTGATCCGCTCGGGCGCGTGCCCGGCGAGCTCGATCGTGCCGGAATCGACCTTCACGCCAGGAATGATGCCCGCATCGCGGATTGCCGCCGCGAACGGCACACCTGCGAGCGTCGTCTGGCGGATCGTCTCCTCGTTCAGGATGATGGCTCCAATAGACTGGCCGAGACCGGGCGTCGTAACGATCAGATCTCGCCATGCGCGCCGGCGGTCGACAGTCTGTGCGATACCGAGCGCCGCGAAGCGTCGATCGCAGGTGCCGATACTCTCGTCGATTGCGAGCAGGCCCTTGCCATGCGCCACCATCTGCACGGCGAGCCCAGCGAGCTTGGCGACGCTCATGCCGGGGTCCGCCAGGTCCAGTCGCGTATCTCTGGCAAATCCTCGCCGTGGCGGTCGATATAATGCTTATGTTCGACCAGCTTGTCGCGCATCGCTTGCTGGAGATAGGCGCCCCGGCTGCCGGTCTGCGGCACCCGGTCGATCGCGTCGATGACCAGGCTGAAACGATCGAGGCCGTTCTGCACGCGGATGTCGAACGGCGTCGTGATTGTGCCTTCTTCACGGTAGCCGTGAACGTGTATGTTGCGATTGGCGCGATGGCAGGTGAGCTGATCGACGAGCCCCGGATAGCCGTGAAAGGCGAAGATCACAGGTTTGTCGCGCGTGAACAGCGAGTCGAACGCGCGCTCGCTGAGGCCATGAGGATGTTCGGTGCAGGGCTGGAGCTTCATCAGGTCGACGACGTTGACGACCCGCACCTTCAGCTCGGGCAAGGCACCGCGCAGGATCGAGGTCGCCGCCATGCTTTCGAGCGTCGGCGTATCCCCGCAACTGGCCATGATGAGATCGGGTTCGCAATCCTGATCATTGCTCGCCCAGCTCCAGATGCCGATCCCTTGCGTGCAATGCGTGACCGCAGCCTCGATCGACAGCCACTGCGGCAGCGCATGCTTGCCGGCAACGACGACGTTTACATAGTTGCGGCTGCGCAAGCAGTGATCGACTACCGACAGAAGGCAATTGGCGTCCGCCGGCAAATATACGCGGACGATATCGGCCTTCTTGGAGACGACGTGATCGAGAAAACCGGGATCCTGATGCGTGAAGCCGTTATGGTCCTGTTGCCAGACGTGCGACGCGAGGAGGATATTGAGCGAGGCTATATCGCGCCGCCACGGGATTTCCTTACACACTTTCAGCCATTTGGCGTGCTGCCCGACCATCGAATCGACGATGCGGATGAACGCCTCGTAGCTGTTGAACAAACCGTGACGGCCCGTCAGTAGATAGCCTTCGAGCCAGCCTTCGCACTGATGCTCACTGAGCATCGAGTCGACAACGCGACCCGTTGGCGCGAGGAACTCGTCATTGGGTTCTATCGCAGCGTCCCATTGGCGATCGGTCACCTCGAACACGGCGCCGAGCAGATTGGACAGCGTCTCGTCGGGGCCAAATACACGGAAATTGTCGGGATTCGCGATAATCACGTCACGGAGGAACTGGCCGAGCACCGGCGTATCTCCGCAGATTACCGCTCCGGGTGTCGCCACCGCCACCGCATGGGCGCGAAAGTCCGGCATCCGCAGATTGCGAAGCAGGGCTCCGCCATTGGCGTGCGGGTTGGCGCCCATCCGCCGGTCGCCCTTGGGCGCGAGGGCGGCAAGTTCGGGAAGCAGGCTGCCCGCTTCGTCGAAAAGGTCCTGGGGGCGATAGCTTTTCATCCAGCTTTCGAGCAGCGCCACATGGTCCGGATGTTTGCCATCGACGAGGAGCGGTACCTGATGCGCGCGGAACGTACCCTCGATCGGCACGCCGTTGACTTCTTTGGGGCCGGTCCAGCCCTTGGGCGAGCGCAGGACGATCACTGGCCACCGCGGGCGGAGCGTTGTTTTGCCGGTGCGTGCATCATCCTGCAACTGACGGATGTCGGCGATCGCCACATCCATCACCTCAGCCATGCGCTGGTGCATAGCGTCGGGGTCACTCCCCTCGACGAAGCGCGGCGACCAGCCGCAGCCCTCGAGAAAATAGGCCAAGTCGTCGCCATCGATCCGCGCGAATATCGTCGGATTGCTGATCTTGTAGCCGTTGAGATGCAGGATCGGCAGAACCGCGCCGTCGCTGATCGGGTTCAGCAGCTTGTTCGAATGCCAGGCGGTGGCAAGCGGCCCGGTTTCCGCCTCTCCGTCGCCAATCACGCAGGCGACGATCAGGTCGGGATTGTCGAATGCCGCGCCGAAGGCATGGCTCAGCGAATAGCCGAGCTCGCCGCCTTCATGGATCGACCCGGGGGTCGTCGGTGCGACGTGGCTCGAGATGCCGCCCGGGAACGAGAACTGCGTGAACAGCTTTTTGAGCCCGGGCATATCCGGTGTGATGTTCGGGAAGAACTCGCTGTAGGTTCCCTCGAGATAGGTGTTGCCGACGATCGCTGGACCGCCATGGCCCGGGCCCGCGATATAGATCATATTGAGATCGTTGGCCCGGATCACACGGTTGAGATGGACGTAGATGAAATTTTGTCCCGGCGTCGTTCCCCAATGTCCCACGACCAGGGGTTTCACATGGGCGAGCTTTAACGGCTCTTGCAGGAGCGGGTTATCAAAGAGATAGATCTGCCCAACCGAAAGATAATTGGCCGCGCGCCAATAGGCGTTGGTAAGACGACGCTCTTCAGGCCCAAGATAGGATTTCGGGACCGGCGATGAGACGTCGACAAGGGCCGGCGGTACTCGGTCGATAGTATGTGCGTCCATGGGATTGCGGCTCCGCGAAAGGGCAGGTCCCGGCGTCGTGGCTTTGCATCGCCGGGATCGTCTCAGGCATAGCATTGGCCGTAATTGGCTCTCGATCGCAGTATCGGAAATTACTCACGACGTGCCTTCGGAGCTTCCGGTGCAGTTTTGACGGCACGAGCGAGAAGACGACCTTGCAAGTCATCTCATCGTCCGTCGGGTCCCTGCCGACGTCAAACTTGATAACCCGCTTTCTCACCGGCCCTGAGGCGGTGGAACCGCCAAGCCAGTTGGGTAAATTCCGACCCTCGCGCCATTATAGCATCTTGGCATAACCGGAGCGTTCCATCCTGCGCGTGCCCCGCACATGCGCGAATGTCGTCAGGAGCTACTTATGACCGGATCGATCCTGACGTTGAATGCGGGATCTTCGAGCCTCAAATTCGCGCTGTTCGACGAAGCGCTCATTCCGACACTTCGCGGCGAGATCGAAGACATCGACGGGGCCCCCCGCCTCGCCGCACGCGATGTAGCGGGCCGAGTCGTGGTGGAGCGGCGCTGGCCGGCCGACGATGCATCCTTTGCAGTGATCTTGAGCGATTTGCTTGAGATCTTGCACGATCATGCTGGCCGCGACGGGTTGGGGAGTGCAGGCCACCGCATCGTGCATGGTGGCGTGGACCATGTCGAGCCCACCCTCATCACCCACGATTTGCTGGATTCCCTGGACGGACTGACACCGCTCGATCCCCTGCACATGCAGCACAATCTGGCACCCGTGCGCGCGATCCTCAAAATGCGACCTGACCTGCCGCAAGTTGCTTGCTTCGACACCGCCTTCCATCACGATATGCCGATCGAAGCTCAGATCGTGCCGGTCCCGCGCGCGCTGCGGGACGCGGGCGTAAGACGGTATGGCTTCCACGGACTTTCCTACGAATACATTGCAAACCGACTTGCACTAGACGCGCCAGATCTGGCGCGGGGGCGGGTCATCATCGCCCATCTTGGTGCGGGGGCAAGCCTTTGCGCGCTCAGCGGCGGCGTCAGTATTGCGACGACGATGGGCTTTAGCACGCTCGATGGCCTGTTAATGGCGACGCGCTGCGGCAACATCGATCCAGGCGTTTTGCTCTATCTCGCGCGCCAAGGCCGCAGTCCGTCTGAGATCGAAGATTTGCTCTATCACCAATCAGGGCTCCTTGGCGTGTCCGGGATCAGCGGGGACCTGCGTATTCTGCTGGCTAGCGACGATGCGCGCGCAGTCGAAGCGATACGCCTGTTCAGTTATCGCATTGCGGTAGAGGCCGGGGGTATGGCGAGCGCACTTGGCGGGATCGACGGGTTCGTTTTTACGGCCGGGATCGGTGAACGTTCCGCTGTTATCCGCGCCGCTGTATGTGAACGTCTTGCTTGGCTGGGCATCGTCCTTGACGATGTAGCCAATGCCGCCAACGCGAGGCAGATCAGCGCGACGGACAGCAAGATCAAGGTGTTAGTGTATGCCACTGACGAGGAAGCGATGATCGCGCAACACACTCGGGCGGTTCTTTTTCGCCACTTGGAGACAAATCGTTGAGGCTGAGCGCGCTCGTAGAAGCGTGATCGCCATGCGCGGAGGCGGTCGCAGCGGGGCGGCGGATCCGCCAAGACCGCCGCAACCCTATAGCGTGGTTCCCACCAGACGCCCGATGCTCGCAGTAACCGCGAGGGCAAGCGCGCCCCAAAAGGTGACGCGCGCCATGGCCCGCCAGACGTTCGCGCCGCCCGTTACCCCTCCAACCGCACCAAGAACGGCGAGAAACACAAGTGCTCCGACTGATTCTGCGACAATGAGCGTTGCTGGCGGCGCGATGATAACGATCATGACCGGCAATGACGCCCCGAACGTAAAGGTGGCAGCCGATGTAAGAGCAGCCTGAATTGGTCTTGCGATGCCCGTTGCGGTAATTCCCAGCTCGTCTCTCGCATGTGCACCGAGCGCGTCCTTGGCCATCAGTTCACGCGA
>NZ_JASJVC010000058.1:0-21687 GCF_035019905.1 Sphingomonas sp. 10B4
AGATGTGTATAAGAGACAGCCCCCATACCGTCACGATCCAGACGCGTTTCCAGGATCTCGACGTGCTCGGCCATATCAACAATGTCGCAATGGCGGCGCTGTTCGAAAGCGGGCGGGTGCGCTTCAACCAGGCGATCAAGCTGCACGGCTGGGCGGGGCATCGCTGGCTCGTCGCGCGGGTCGAGATCAATTATCTTGGCGAGGGCTTCTTCCCCGCCGATGTCGAGATCGCGAGCGGGATCGGCGAGATCGGCACCCGCAGCTGGAACATCCTTTCGGCCGCCTTCCAGAACGGCGCGTGCATCGCGACGTGCGATGTCGTGCTGGTGATGAGCGCGAGTGGCGGGCTCACCGCACTGCCTGACGAATTCCGTGCAGGATTGGAGGCCAACCGCCTGCGGCTATGATGCGGTGGCGGGCATCCGCCGCGACGCAAAGTGCCAGACGAGCAGTACCGGTTCGATCAGCGCCATACCGATGAAAATGCTCGTCAGCCGCTCGAGCGCCGGGCGGATCGCCACCTCGGCATAGCTGTCGGGCACCAGCGTCACCAGGATCGCCAGCGTGAATTGCAGCCCGAGATAGGGCACGCGCCCGCCGGCATTTTCGATATGCCGCCCGATCGCGACGCCGAGGCACGTCCCTGCGATCAGCACGGGCGCCGATCCGTGCGCGACGATCAGCACGGCGGCGGCCAGCGCGCCACCGCCGATGCAGCCGAGCGCGCGGTGCCACAGCCGCTTGCTCACCGGTGCCAGGCCGCTGCGCCCGAGCCGCGCCACCGGTACGATCATCACCGTCATCACAGTCACGCTTGCCTGCGCCAATTGCGGGATCCCGAACAGCGCATGGAGCGGCGGCAGCAGCGCGAGCGTCACGCCCGCTTGCGCGGCGTGGCGCGCGGCGTCGCGATGCCAGCCGATCCGCTGCGCCGGCACCGCGGGCGGCGCAGGCCAGCGCCGCCGCACGGTCAGCGTCGAGATCAGGCTGACCGCGACGCACGCCGCCGTGCCCGCAAGCACTTCGAGCAACCGCGTCTGCGCAAACGCCAGCGTGTCGAGCGCGGGATGCTCGAGCGTGTCGAGCAGGATCAGCTCGAAGGTCAGGCCGAGCAGCAGCCACGCATAGGCGCGCTTGGCGGTGAGCATCCCGTACAGGCCGATCGCCCCCATCACCGCCGCCGCGAGCGATGCCATCGGGAGCGAGCGCACCGCATAGGGCACGATCAGCAATGCCGCCCCCGCCCCGACCGCGGTGCCGACGATCCGCAGCAACCCGCGCAACAACGTCTGCGCGACATGGCCGCGCATCAGCACGAAACCGGTGAACGCCGCCCAGGCGACGCTCTTCGCGCCGATCGTGTGCGCGAGCAGGATCGCCAGCGCGACCGAGGCCACGCATTCGAGCTCGTCGATCATCCGCGGGCCGGGCGAGAAGAAGGTCGAGAGGGCGCGGCCGACGCGGGATTGGAAGACCTGGGTGAGCCGACGCTGCATTGCGGTGGCTATGGCGCAAAGCGGGCGGCGCTTAAAGGCCACTTCCCGTCACCCCGGCCTTGTGCCGGGGCCCACCGTGACAACGAAATGCATGCCGCAGGATACGCGGCACGGTGGACCCCGGCACAAGGCCGGGGTGACGAAGAGAGGCGGGGTCGCGGCAGACAGCGGTGCAGACGGCGGAAGGCGGAGGCTAGACGTCCAGCGGCAGTGCCCGCTTAATCCGCATCTCCGAACCGCGCCGGGCGCTTCTGGATGTTGGCCGCGACCTGCTCCATCATCGGCGGCTGGCCGATCACCTTGACCTGCTCGTCGGTCTCGGCCTCGAGCATCGCGCGCGGATCGGCGTCGAATGCCATGGAGCACAGCCGTTTGGCACCGCGGATCGCGTTGGGGCTCTTGGCGGCGATGTCGTGCGCCAGCGCCAGCGCCGCGGCATGCGGATCCTCGGCGATGCGCGTGATGAAGCCGTGGTGGAGCGCTTCCTCGGCACCGAATTCGCGCGAGGTGTAGACGAGCTCGCGCAGCACGTCGTCGCGCACCAGCCCGCGCCAGATCGGGAAGCCCGCCATGTCGGGCACCAGCCCCCAATAGCTTTCGCGAATCGCAAAGCGCGTGTCGGGCGCGGCGATGCGAATATCGGCGCCCGACATGATCTGGAAGCCGCCGCCGAACGCGACGCCGTGGACCGCGGCGATCACCGGCATCGGCAGATTGCGCCAGCCCCAGGTGACGTGCTGCGGCAGGATCGCGCCTTGCTCGTTACGCTCGTTGCGCGACAGCCCCGAGCCGCCGCCCGCCATGCTCGTCATGTCGAGCCCGGCGCAGAACGCGCGCCCCTCGCCCGACAGCACGACGCAGCGCACGTCCTTGCGCGGATGCAGCGCATCGATCGCCGCGCCGATACCTTCGAACATCGCCGGGTCGATCGCGTTCATCTTGTCGGCGCGCGCGAGGCGGACGTCGGCGATATGATCGGTGATCGTGGTCGATACGCGGTCGTTCATCTGTCTCTCCATCGGCGTCACACGCTCGGCGCGCCGATCTCTGCCCAATATTGGTCGCGCAGCAAGCGCTTGTACAATTTGCCCGTCGCGTGGCGCGGCAGTTCCGCCGCAAAATCGATCTGGCGCGGTGTCTTCACCCCCGACAGCTCGGCGCGGCACCACGCGGTGAGCTCGGAAGCGAAGGCCGGCCCCGCTTCCGCCATATCGACTGGCTGGACCACCGCGACGACGCGCTCGCCCATTTCGGCGCACGGCGCGCCGATCACCGCGACATCGGCGACGCGCGGGTGGGTGATCAGGCGGTTCTCGATTTCCTGCGGATAGATGTTCACCCCGCCCGAGATGATCATGAAGCTCTTGCGATCGGTGAGGTAAAGATAGCCGTCGCCATCGATCCGCCCGATATCGCCGAGCGTCGTCCAGCCGTGCGCGTTGCGCGCCTCCGCCGTCTTGGCCGGGTCGTTGTGATATTCGAACGGCGTACCGCCCTCGAAATAGACCAGCCCCTGCTCGCCCGGCGGCAGTTCGGCGCCATCTTCGCCGCAGATGTGGAGCACGCCGTACGCCGCCTTGCCGACCGAGCCCTTGTGCGCCAGCCATTCGGGTGAGGCGATCGTCGTCAGGCCGTTGCCCTCGGACCCGGCATAATATTCGTAGAGCACCGGCCCCCACCAGTCGATCATCGCCTCTTTTACAGGGATCGGGCAAGGCGCGGCGGCGTGGATCGCGACCTTGAGGCTCGACAGATCGTGGCGCGCACGTGTCGCCGGATCGAGCTTGAGCATCCGCACGAAATGCGTCGGCACCCATTGGCTGGCGTTGACGTGATAGCGGTCGATCGCGGCGAGGGCGGCCTCGGGGTCGAAATGCTCCATCATCACGACGGTGCCGCCGAGCCTTTGCACCGTCATCGACCAGCGCAGCGGCGCGGCGTGATAGAGCGGCGCCGGGCTGAGATAGATGCTGTCGGGGCCAAACCCGTACAGTCCGCGCGCGAGCATTTCGAGCACGGTGCCAGCAGCAATGTCGGGATCCTCGGGCAGCGCGACGCGCACGCCCTTGGGGCGTCCTGTCGTTCCCGACGAGTAGAGCATGTCGACGCCCGCACGTTCGTCGGCGATGGGCGCATCCGGCATCGCGGCGACCGCGTCTTCCCACGCCGCCCATCCCGCCACGGGTCCGCCGACCGAAAAGCGCGCGAGCTCGGTGCCCAGCGCGGCGGTCACTCCGGCGAGGCTGGCCGAGACGATCACGAGTCGCGCGCCCGAATCCTTAAAGATGTAATCGACTTCAGATGCGGTCAGCTTGGTCGATATGCAGACGAAGAACAGCCCCGCACGCTGCGCCCCCCAGGCGATGTCGTAAAAGGCCGGGCTGTTTTCGAGGCACAGCGCGATCGTGTCGCCGGCCTTCAGCCCCTTCGCGCGGAACAGGTGCGCCGCGCGGTTCGAGCGGGCGTCGAGCTCCGCGAAGCTGACGCGCTCGCCGGTTTCGGCGACGATCAGCGCGGGTTTGCCGGGATCGGTGCGCGCGTGCACGCTCGGATGCGACATTTCAGACCCTCCAGAACGGCCGCTTGCGGGCCGTTTCGTTTTCTTTTGCAACGCGATGCTATACCGGCCTGCCGAACGCCGCAAGCGGCTCGCCAATGCCACATCGCTCGACGCTTGCACGCACGCGGCTTTGCGATACAGCGCCCGGCATCATGGCCGCCGACACCCCCTCCGCCTTCGACCCGCAACGCTTCAGCCGGCTTGGCGTCGGCGGGCATGGCGGCTTGCTCAAGCTGAGCTATCACAGCCACGGGCCCGACTGGGTCGAGCTCCAGCTCCCCTATCAGACCGACCTGATCGGCGACCCGGCGAGCGGCGTGCTCGCCTCGGGGCCGATCCTGACGATGATGGACATGGCGACGAGCCTTGCGGTGTGGACCAAGCTCGGCGCCTTCCGCCCGCACGCGACGCTCGACCTGCGGATCGACTATCTGCGCCCCGCGACACCGGGCAAGACGGTGTACGGCCGCGGCGAATGCTATCGTATCACGCGCTCGATCTCGTTCGTGCGCGGCCAGGCGCATGACGGCGACCCGGCCGATCCGCTTGCGCATGTCGCGGGCACCTTCATGTTCACGGATGCCGCCTGATGTTGCCGCCTTATGCCGACCTGCTTGGGATCGCCGTTGCCGAGGGCGACGATCCGACGCTGCTGACGATGCCGAGCGCGACCAGCTTGCTCGGGCGGCCCGGCTATCTGCACGGCGGCGCGATCGGCGGGATGCTCGAAATGGCCGCGATCGTCGCTCTGCAATATGCGCTGGCCGAGGATGGCGGCGGGCAGATCAAGCCGATCAACGTCACGGTCGATTACATGCGCGGCGGGCGCGAGAAACCGACCTTCGCGCGCGGGGTCGTGACGCGGCTCGGCGGGCGCGTCGCCAATGTCGAGGCGACGGCGTGGCAGGATGATCCGGCCAAGCCCATTGCCGCGGCGCGGATGAACTATCTGATCGTGCGGGGGTAATCACCCGCTACCCGTCATCTTGCAGCAGCCAGATCGCCCCATCGGGCGCTTGCGCGACGTCGCGAATGCGCGCGCCCATGTCCCACTGGTCGGCGACCGTCGCACTGTCCCCGTTGAGCGCAACGCGGATCAGCGACTCGCCCGACAGCGCGCCGATCAGCAGCGAGCCGCGATACGCCGGGAACATCGCGCCCGAATAATAGGCCATCCCGCCCGGCGAGATCGACGGGTTCCACCACAGTTTGGGCGCTTCGAGATCGGGGCGGCTGGGATGATCGGGGATCGGCTTGCCCGAATAATTGTCGCCGTTGGAAACGATCGGCCACCCGTAATTCTTGCCCGGCAGGATCAAATTGAGCTCGTCGCCACCCTTGGGCCCCATCTCCTCTTCCCACAGTCGGCCATCGGGTGTGAACACCAAGCCGTACGGGTTGCGATGCCCGCTGCTCCACGTCTCCGCGCGCACCCCGCCCGCTGCCGCCATCGGATTGCCCGGCGCCGCCTTGCCGTCGAGCGTCAGGTGCAGGATCTTGCCAAGCGCTTGCTCGGGATCCTGCGCCGGCGTGAAGCGCTGCCGCTCGCCCGAGGAGAGGAAGAGCGACTTGCCGTCGGGTGCGAAGGCGATGTTCGCCCCGAACTGTCCGCCGACACCATCTGATCCGGCGCGCCACAGCACTTGCAGGTCGACCAGAGCCGTTCCGGTGAACTGCCCGCGCGCGAGCGCCAGGCTGCTGCCGCCCGGGCGCGGTTCGGAATAGCTGATATAGACGAGCTTGCTCTTGGCGAAATCGGGCGCAGGCGCGATGTCGAGCAGGCCGCCCTGATTGTCGTTGAGCACCTTGGGCGCGCCGGTGATATCGGCGATCGACCCGTCGACGCGGCGCAGCTTGATCTTGCCCGCCTTCTCGGTGACGAGCGCGCTGCCGTCGGGCAGCACCGCGATCGCGAACGGCTCGCTGAAGGTTGCGAGCGTCGCTTGCGCAAACGGCGGCTTGGTCGCGGCGCGGTTCGCTTGGCCCGTCGTTGCGGGGACGTTGGCGACGGTCGCCGCGGGCGCATCGTCGGGCAGGCTGGTCACAGGCGCGCGGCTCGGCCGTGCCGTCGGGGTCGGTGCCGCCGCCGCGGCGTTCGATTGCTGCGGCTGCGCGGAGCAGGCCGTCGCGGCCAGCACCAGAGCAACGAAAGGCGTGCGGGACGACGACAACATGGAGTTCTCCTGTAAGTGTTTCGAAAACCGCCATCACCCCGGACTTGTTCCGGGGTCCACCGTGCGACACAGACAGCGGGCGTGGGCGTACGCTGCACCGTGGACCCCGGAACAGGTTCGGGGTGACGCGCTCGCGAGAACGGCTTGCCAGCCCCCGCGCTTGCGCCTATATCGCAATTACTCTCTACATCGTCAGGTGAAGAGGCTGGAGCCCCCCGGTTCCGGCGCCGAGCCCCTTTGCCGAACCGACTCGAGGATTTCCATTGGCCGAAACGCCCGATCTGACCGCCCTGATTGCTCCCGAAGCCGCGGCTTTGGGTTTCGATCTGGTGCGCGTGAAGCTGTTCGGCGGCAAGGGCGACCTCACGCTGCAGGTGATGGCCGAGCGCCCCGATACGCGCCAGCTGACGATCGAGGATTGCGCCGAACTGTCGCGCCGCATCTCCGACGTGCTCGACACGCTCGAGGCCGAGGGCCGCGACCCGATCACCGACGAATATCGCCTCGAAGTGTCGTCGCCCGGGATCGACCGGCCGCTGACGCGCCTCAAGGACTTCGCCGACTGGACCGGGCATGAGGCGCGCATCGTGCTTGCCGCGCCGATCGAAGGCCGCAAGGTGCTCACCGGGTTGCTCAAGGGCGTCGAGGGCGATCGCATCATCATCTATCTCCCCAAGCATGGCGAGATGGAAATCGGGTACGACCAGGTCGGCACCGCCAAGCTGGTGCTGACCGACGCGCTGATCGCGGCCACCCGGCCGCTTTCGATCGAGGGCGTCGAAGAAGAAGAAATCGAAGACGAAGCGCTGCCCGAGGGCATTGAAGACGAAGGACACAAGTGATGGCCACCGCAGGAACTTCAGGCGTTACCGCCAACCGCGCCGAGCTGATCGCCATTGCGAACGCCGTCGCCACCGAGAAGATGATCGACAAGGGCATCGTCATCGAGGCGATGGAAGACGCGATCCAGCGCGCCGCCAAGGCGCGCTACGGCGCCGAGAACGACATTCGCGCGAAGCTCGATCCCAACACCGGTGACCTCCGCTTGTGGCGCGTCGTCGAAGTGGTCGAGGCGGTCGACGATTACTTCAAACAGGTGAACCTCAAGGAAGCGCAGAAGCTCCAGAAGGACTCGGTCGTCGGCGACTACATCGTCGATCCGCTGCCCCCGATCGAATTCGGCCGCATCGCCGCGCAGGCCGCCAAGCAGGTCATCTTCCAGAAGGTCCGCGACGCCGAGCGCGAGCGCCAGCATGAAGAGTTCAAGGACCGCATGGGTGAGATCATCACCGGCGTCGTCAAGCGTGTCGAGTTCGGCCATGTCGTCGTCGATCTCGGCCGCGCAGAGGGCGTGATCCGTCGCGACCAGCAGATCCCGCGCGAAGTCGTCCGCGTCAACGACCGCATCCGCTCGCTGATCCTCAACGTCCGCCGCGAGAATCGCGGGCCGCAGATTTTCCTCAGCCGCGCACACCCCGACTTCATGAAGAAGCTGTTCGCGCAGGAAGTCCCCGAAATCTACGACGGCATCATCGAGATCAAGGCCGCTGCGCGCGACCCGGGTTCGCGCGCGAAGATCGGCGTGATCAGCCATGATTCGTCGATCGACCCGGTCGGCGCGTGCGTCGGCATGAAGGGCAGCCGCGTTCAGGCGGTCGTCCAGGAAATGCAGGGCGAGAAGATCGACATCATTCCGTGGTCGCCCGACACCGCGACCTTCGTCGTCAACGCGCTGCAGCCGGCCTCGGTCAGCCGCGTCGTGATCGACGAGGAAGAGGACCGCATCGAAGTCGTCGTTCCCGACGATCAGCTGTCGCTCGCGATCGGCCGTCGTGGCCAGAACGTGCGTTTGGCATCGCAGCTCACCGGCAAGGCGATCGACATCCTCACCGAGCAGGACGCGTCCGAGAAGCGCCAGAAGGAATTCGCCGAGCGCACCGAGATGTTCCAGACCGAGCTCGACGTCGACGAGACGCTCGCGCAGCTGCTCGTCGCCGAGGGCTTCGGCGCACTCGAGGAAGTCGCTTATGTCGAGGTCGAGGAAATCGCCTCGATCGAAGGCTTCGATGACGATCTCGCCGCCGAGCTGCAGAGCCGCGCCGCCGAGGCGCTCGAGCGTCGCGAAGGGACGAACCGCGAGGAACGCCGCGCGATGGGCGTCGAGGACGCACTCGCCGAGCTGCCGCATCTCAACGAGGCGATGCTCGTCACGCTCGGCAAGGCCGGGATCAAGACGCTCGACGACCTCGCCGATCTTGCGACCGACGAGCTTATCCAGAAGAAGCGCCAGGAACAGCGCCGCCGCGCCGAGGGCGCCGACGCCAACAAGCGCCCCGAGGACAAGGGCGGCGTGCTCGGCGAGTACGGCCTGAGCGAAGCGCAGGGCAACGAGATCATCATGGCCGCACGCGCGCACTGGTTCGACGAAGAGCCGGCAGCGGCAGCGACTGCCTCGGAGGAGAGCGAAGCCTGATGCCGTTCGTCAGCATCCGCATTTCGGGCAGCGCGACCAAGGACCAGAAGTCCGCGATCGTCGCCGATGTCACCCAGTCGCTCGTCGGGCGGCTGGGCAAGGACCCGGCTGCGGTGCAGATCGTGATCGAAGAAGTGAGCCTCGAGAATTATGGCGCGGGCGGGATCCTGCTCGCCGACCGTGATGCGCCCACCCCCAAGCCGCAGGAGGACGCTCATGCGGAATCCTCGCAATGAGACGCTAGGCGCTACCGAAACTCCCCTCCCGCTTGCGGGAGGGGCTGGGGGAGGGCCTGACGAGGGCGCGTCCCCTGCTGACAGCCCCTCCCCTAACCCAGTTTCAGGTCGGTCAGGCTCCCAGCCTGACCTGAACGATGCGGGGCATCGTTCACCTGAAACTCGCAAGCGGGAGGGGGAGGAAGCGGTGCGACGTTGCATCCTGCTCGGCGAACGCGCGCCGCGCGAAGCGCTGGTGCGACTCGCGCTGTCGCCCGACGGCCACGTCCTCCCTGACGTGCGCGCCAAGGCCCCCGGCCGCGGTGCATGGATCGGCGTGACGCGCGCCGAGCTTGAAACCGCGATCGCCAAGGGGAAGCTCAAGGGCGCGTTCGCCCGCGCGTTCAAGACCGGTCCGGTGCTGATCCCCGACGACCTGCCGCAGATGATCGCGACCGCGCTCGAACGCGCCGTGCTCGACCGACTCGGCCTCGAGGCCCGCACTGGCCATCTGCTCACCGGCTCGGACAAGATCGAGACCGCGGCACGCTCGGGCAAGCTCACCATGCTGCTCCACGCGTCCGACGCAGGCACCGACGGCAACCGCAAGCTCGACCAGGCGTGGCGAATCGGCAACGATGAAGAAGGCAGCGCTTTGCGGGGGTTGGCACTGCCGGTGTCACGCACCATATTGGCCGTGGCGCTAGGTCGGCAGAATGTGGTACATATCGGCCTGACAGAACGCGATGCTGCAAAGCGGGTGGGCGAAACGCTCAACCGCTGGCTGCATTTCATCGGCCCCGAATCCGCCCTCGTGGCTTGCGAAACACCGTCGCAAGGCGCATCGGCGCACATATCCAACCCGGCGGGAAGTGGCATCCCTGCTGCGGCTGACGACGACACATGCGAGGAATTTGAGTGAGCGATACCGACAACGAAAAGCCGAAACTCGGAATGCGTCAGCCGCTCGGGCTGAAGCGCACGATCGAGACCGGCCAGGTCAAGCAGAGCTTCAGCCATGGACGACAGAATACCGTCCAGGTCGAAGTGAAGCGCCGTCGCGTGCTCGGGCCCGGCGGCGCGCCGGTCGCGGCACCCGTCGAGCAGGCCGCTCCGGCACCGGCGCCCGTCGCCGCGCCGCGTCCGGTCGCGCCGACCCCGCCGCCGCCCCCGCCCGTCTCGCCCGGCAATTCGCTGCTGTCGCGCCAGGAGCTCCAGGCCAAGCTGCTGCGCGAAGCCGACGAAGCGCGGATGAACGCGCTCGAGGAAACGCGTCGCCGCGAAGAGCGGCTGCGGATCGAGGCGCAAGCCGAAGAGCGCCGCCGCGCCGAGGAAAATCGCCGTGCCGGCGATGCGCCCGACAGCGCCGCCGCGCCCGACCCCGTGCCGCAGCCGGCGCCCGAGCCCGTCGCGGCCCCGGTTGCCGAAGCTGCTGAGCCCGTTGCCGCACCGGCCCTGGCCGTCGAAGCCGCACCCGCGCCCGCCCATGTGGCGGCGGCTCCGGTCGCCGCTCCGACTGCGCCTGCGCCCGTCGCTGCTGCGCCGGCCCCTGCTCCCGCGCCAGCCGCACCGCCTGCCCCGGTGCTGCGTCCGCTGAGCCTCGAGCGCGATCCGTCGATGCCGGCGCCGCGCCTGTTCACGCCAGTGCCGCGTCCCGAGCGTCCGCGTCCGGCACCGCCTGCCCCGGCGCCCGAGCCGACGCCTGCTGCCGCCACGCCGGCTGCAGGTGCTGCCGGTGCCGCCAAGCGTCCCGCCATCGGCGTCGCCGCGCCGGTTGCGCCGAACGAACCCGCGCGTCCCGGCCAGCGTGACCGCAAGGGCGACGAGCGTCGCGGCGGCAAGCTGACCGTCAACCGTGCGCTCGACGGCGGCGACGGCGCCCGCGCCCGTTCGCTCGCCGCGCTCAAGCGTGCGCGCGAAAAGGAACATCGCCGCATGGGTGGCCCGCGCGAAGTGCAGGCCAAGCAAGTCCGCGACGTCGTCGTGCCCGAAGCGATCACCGTCCAGGAACTCGCCAACCGCATGGCCGAGAAGGGCGCCGACCTCGTCAAGATGCTCTTCAAGATGGGCTCGCCCGTCACGATGACGCAGACGATCGACCAGGATACGGCCGAGCTGCTGGTGACCGAATTCGGCCACAACATCGTCCGCGTCAGCGATTCGGACATCGACATCGCGATCGAGACCGATGCCGATCCCGAGGACACGCTGCTGCCGCGTCCGCCGGTGGTCACGATCATGGGCCATGTCGATCACGGCAAGACCTCGCTGCTCGACGCTTTGCGCGGCACCGACGTGGTGCGCGGTGAGGCCGGTGGCATCACCCAGCATATCGGCGCCTATCAGGTGACGCTGAAGGACAAGTCGAAGGTCACCTTCCTCGACACGCCGGGCCACGAAGCCTTCACCGAAATGCGCCAGCGCGGCGCCAACGTGACCGACATCGTCGTGCTCGTTGTCGCGGCGGACGATGCGATCAAGCCGCAGACGGTCGAGGCGATCAACCACACCAAGGCCGCTGGCGTCCCGATGATCGTCGCGATCAACAAGGTCGACAAGCATGACGCCAATCCGCAGAAGGTCCGCGAGGCCCTCCTGCAGTATGAAGTCGTGGTCGAGGAAATGTCGGGCGACGTCCAGGACGTCGAAGTCTCGGCGCTCAAGAAGACCGGGCTCGACGAGCTGATCGAGAAGATCCAGCTCCAGGCCGAACTGCTCGAACTGAAGGCCAACCCGAACCGCGCGGCCGAAGGCACCGTGATCGAAGCCAAGCTCGACAAGGGCCGTGGTCCGGTCGCGACCGTGCTCGTCAACCGCGGCACGCTCAAGGTCGGCGACATCTTCGTCGTCGGCGCCGAGAGCGGCAAGGTCCGAGCGATGACCAACGACAAGGGCCAGCAGATCAAGGAAGCCGGCCCGTCGATGCCGGTCGAGGTCCTCGGTCTCTCGGGTGTCCCGCGTGCGGGCGATCCGCTGTCGGTGGTCGAGAACGAAGCGCGTGCGCGTGAAGTCGCCGAGTACCGCCAGAGCGTCATCACCTCGAAGCGCACCGGCGGTGGTCCGGCGAGCCTCGAGTCGATGTTCTCGGCGCTCAAGGAAAAGCAGGCGATCGAATATCCGCTGGTGGTCAAGGCCGACACGCAAGGGTCGGTCGAGGCCATCGTCGGCGCGATCAACAAGATCTCGACCGATCTCATCAAGGCGCGCGTGCTGCATTCGGGCGTCGGTGGCATCACCGAGAGCGATGTTACGCTGGCGGGTGCCAGCGGTGCGCCGATCATCGGCTTCAACGTTCGTCCGAACGCCAAGGCCCGCGAGATCGCCGAGCGTCACAAGGTTGCGTTCAAATATTACGACGTGATCTACGACCTCACCGACGAGATCCGCGCCGGCATGGCGGGCGAGCTCGGGCCGGAAGCGTTCGAGACGGTCGTCGGCCGCGCCGAAATCCGCGAGGTCTTCTCGGCGGGCAAGCACGGCAAGGCAGCGGGTCTGCTCGTTACCGAGGGCAACATCCGCAAGGCGCTCAAGGCGCGTATCACCCGGGCGGATGTCATCATCTACCAGGGCGAGATCGCCTCGCTGCGTCGCTTCAAGGATGACGTTGCCGAAGTGCGCGCAGGGTTGGAGTGCGGCGTGACCTTCACGTCGAACTTCGTCGATATCAAGCCGGGCGACTTCCTCGAAACGTTCGAAGTCGAACTGCGCGAACGCACGCTGTAATCGTGTTTCCCTCTCCCGCTTTCGCGGGAGAGGGAGGGGCCCGCGCAGCGGGAGGGTGAGGGTTTTCTTCTTCCTCCTGCTCGTCTCGCCTCGACGAAGAAGACCCTCACCCAACCCTCTCCCGCCAAGGCGGGCGAGGGCTTTAGGCTTTAGCCATGCGCCCCAACGAAACCGCCGAATCCCGCAACGTCCGCCTGCTTCGCGTCGGCGAGCAGATGCGCCATACGCTGAGCGATATCCTCGCGCGCGGCGACGTCCATGACGAGGTGCTCGCCAAGCATTCCGTGACGATCACCGAAGTCCGCATGTCGCCCGACCTGCGCCATGCGACGGTGTTCATGAAGCCGCTGCTCGGCCGCGACGAGGAAGCCGTGCTGAAGGCGTTGCGCACCAACACCGCCTACCTCCAGCGCGAGGTCGCGGCGCGCGTCCACATGAAATATGCCGCCAAGCTCAAGTTCCTCGCGGACGACAGCTTCGACGAAGGCAGCCACATCGACACATTGCTGCGCGATCCGAAGGTGGCTCGGGATTTAGAGAACCCTACAGAAAGCTAATAGCGATGGCGCGCTCAGCCGCCGCATAGGTGGTTCCTATTGTAGGGATCGTCTTCAAATGGCGGCGGGCTCCACGGTTTGTCGATATCCGCCGCTTGACCGAGCAGCTTTGTAACAGCCAGATCCGGTGTCGCACCCGATGCGATTCAAGCTGGCGGATGCGTCCAAAACAAACTGGCGGTTACGTCATCGCGCCCCGGGCCGTTCTCTATGACCCAAGCCGCGCGCATCACGCCGTCAACTAACCGATCGGCGCACCCGAGAGCGAACCAAGCGCCGCAACTATAGACACCCTGGTACCGGTCTCCAACGACCACGACAGGGTAAAAGCTGGCAGGAATGACACTGGACATCCGTCGATCTTCCCGCTTCTTGTCCTGATGGCCAAGCTCTATTTCTACTATGCCTCGATGAACGCGGGCAAATCGACCAACCTGCTGCAGGCCGATTTCAACTATCGCGAGCGCGGGATGCGCACGGTGTTGCTCACCGCAGGCGTCGACGATCGTTTTGCCGCGGGGACGATCACCTCGCGGATCGGGCTCGCCGCCGACGCGATTGCGTTCGATCGCGACACCGATCTCATCGCGGTCGTGACGCGCGAGGGCGAGGCTCCGCCCGCCTGCGTGCTGGTCGACGAAGCGCAATTCCTCACCGCCACCCAGGTCGATCAGCTTGCTACCCTTGCGGACTTCCACGGCATTCCCGTGCTCGCCTACGGGCTGCGCACCGACTTCCTCGGCGCCTTGTTCGAGGGTTCGGCGCGGTTGCTGGCGATCGCCGACTCGCTGATCGAGATCAAATCGGTCTGCGCGTGCGGGCGTAAGGCAACGATGAACCTGCGCGTCGATCCCACCGGCCGCGCGGTCGCGGCGGGGGCGCAGACCGAGATTGGCGGCAACGATCTGTACATTGCGCTGTGTCGTCGCCATTTCAGCGAAGCGCTTTTCGCCGCCTGACCCGAACGGACCCCGATGACCAATCCCGACCTGCCCTACACCATCGCGGTGTGGCTCATCCCGCTCGTGATCGCGATCGTGTTCCACGAGGTCGCGCACGGCTATGTCGCGCGGATCCTCGGCGACCATACCGCCGAGCGGATGGGGCGGCTGACGCTCAACCCGATCAAACATGTCGATCCGATCGGGACGGTCGTGCTGCCGATGATTCTGGCGATCGCACACGCGCCGATCTTCGGCTGGGCCAAGCCCGTGCCGGTGATCGCGTCGCAGATGCGCAACCCGCGGCGTGATATGATGCTGGTCGCGCTGGCAGGCCCCGCGACCAACTTCGTGCTCGCGACGCTGACCGCGCTGGGGCTGGCGGCGTTCGTCGGGCTCGCCGGCGGCGTTCCGGCCGAGGGCGCACCGCATACGGCGGTCGGCTTCGCGTTCGACGTGCTCTACAGCTTCCTGCTGATCAACGTGTTTCTGGGCGTCTTCAACCTGATCCCGCTGCCGCCGTTCGATGGCGGGCATGTCGTGCAGGGCCTGCTGCCGCGCGCCGCGGCGATCCAGTACGCCAAGCTCGCGCGCTTCGGGCTGCCGCTGCTGCTGATCCTGCTGTTCGTGCTGCCGATGATCAGCCCGCAGCTCGACATCATCCGCCGTGTGATCGGACCGATCGCCAACGCCGTGGCGGATGTCTTCCTGCGGATCGCCCAGCTCGGCGGGGTGTGAGCGGCGTGCATGGCTGGCTGATTCTCGACAAGCCGCTCGGGCTGGGCTCGACGCAAGCGGTATCCGCGGTCAAGCGCGCGCTGCGGGCGTCGGGCTACGATGTCAGCAAGCGCGGCATCAAGGTCGGGCATGGCGGGACGCTCGATCCGCTCGCCACCGGCGTGCTGCCGATCGCGCTCGGCGAGGCGACCAAGCTCGCCGGGCGGATGCTCGACAGCGACAAGGTGTATGATTTTACCGTGACGTTCGGGGCGGAGACCGACACGCTCGACCTCGAGGGCAAGGTGATTGCCGAGAGCGCGGTGCGGCCGACGCTGGCGCTGGTCAAGGCTGTTTTGCCGCGCTTCACCGGGCCGATCGAACAGGTGCCGCCGGCTTACTCTGCGCTGAAGGTGGATGGGGAGCGGGCCTATGATCTTGCGCGCGCTGGCGAGGCGGTGGTGCTGGCGAGCCGGTCTGTGACGATCCATTCGCTCGTCTGCGTTCGAGAAGAAGGCCCTCACCCAACCCTCTCCCGCGAAGGCGGGAGAGGGCTTTCCGCTCCCTCTCCTTCTCCCGCCTTCGCGGGAGAAGATCGGGATGAGGGCCTTCTTCTTCCTCTCGACCACGTCACCTTCACCGCGCACGTTTCCAAGGGCACCTATATCCGCTCCCTCGCCCGCGACATCGCGCTTGCCCTAAACACCGTCGGCCACGTCACCATGCTGCGCCGCACCAAGGCCGGCCCGTTCACCCTCGAAAACGCGATATCGCTGGACAAACTGGCCGAACTCGGGCAGGCGCGCGCCCTTGAAGACAAACTCCTGCCATTGAGGGCGGGGCTGGACGACATCCCGGCTCTCTCCCTCTCCCCCGATCAGGCAGGGCTGCTCCGTCAGGGGCGGGTGTTGATCGGGATCGCCGCCGACGATGGCTCCTACTTCGCGACATCGGAAGAAATTCCCGTCGCTCTGGTGGAAGTCGAGAACCGCGAGGTTCGCGTCGTTCGCGGTTTCAATCTCTGAATGATGTCGAAGGAAGAAGCATGACGATCACTGCAGAGCGCAAAGACGCGCTCGTCAAGGAACATGGCCGCGTCGAAGGCGACACCGGCAGCCCCGAAGTCCAGGTCGCGATCCTCACCGAGCGCATCCGCAACCTGACCGAGCACTTCAAGGGCCACAAGAAGGACAACCATTCGCGCCGCGGGCTGCTGATGATGGTCAACAAGCGGCGCACGCTGCTCGACTATCTCCGCCACAAGGACGGGGCGCGGTATACCGCCCTCATCGCGAAGCTCGGGTTGCGCAAGTAACTCAGGACCTCATGGAACGGCGCCCTCGGGCGCCGTTTCTACATCCAACCCCTTTCGCCATTCCGCAATTCGGCGGTTTGGCCGGGAGCCACGAAAGGCTCCGAACCGCGCGGACCGGCTAGTCCGCACATAGGCCCCACTGGCATCCGGCCAGTGGTGTTGAAGGAAACGATATGTTCGATACCAAGACCGTAACCACCCAATGGGGTGGCAAGACGCTGACGCTGGAAACCGGCCGCGTCGCGCGCCAGGCAGACGGCGCCGTGATGGCGACGCTCGGCGAGACCGTGGTGCTTTGCGCCGTGACCGCCGCCAAGGGCGTGAAGGAAGGCCAGGACTTCTTCCCGCTGACCGTCCATTACCAGGAAAAGTACTCGGCTGCCGGCCGCATCCCCGGTGGCTTCTTCAAGCGTGAGCGCGGCGCGACCGAAAAGGAAACGCTGACCAGCCGCCTGATCGACCGCCCGATCCGCCCGTTGTTCCCCGAAGGGTTCTACAACGAGATCAACGTGATCTGCCAGGTCCTGTCGTATGACGGCGAGAACGAGCCCGACGTGCTCGCGATGGTCGCCGCATCGGCTGCCCTCACCATCTCGGGCGTGCCGTTCATGGGCCCGATCGGCGCAGCGCGCGTCGGCTATATCGATGGCGAATACATCCTCAACCCGACCGTCGAGCAGACCAAGTCGGGCGAGCTCGACCTGGTCGTCGCCGCAACCGGCGCCGCCGTGATGATGGTCGAATCCGAAGCCAAGGAGCTTTCAGAAGAGGTCATGCTCGGCGCCGTCCAGTTCGCGCACAAGGCGTGCCGCGAAGCCGCCAACCTGATCATCGATCTTGCCGAGCAGGCTGCCAAGGATCCGTGGGAAATGGCCGCCCAGGCCGATCTCACCGCCGCCAAGGACAAGCTGCGCAAGCTCGTCGGCAAGGACATTGCCGCTGCCTACAAGGTGACCGACAAGGGCCAGCGCTCGCACCTGCTGTACGAAGTCCGCGCCAAGGCTCGCGAAGCCTTCGCCGATGCCGCCCCGCAGGACCAGATGGCGGCCGGCAAGCTCGTCAAGAAGCTCGAGGGCGAGATCGTCCGCGGTGCGATCCTCAAGGACGGCACGCGCATCGACGGTCGTACCACCACGCAGATCCGTCCGATCGAGGCGATGGTGCACTTCCTCCCGCGTGCGCATGGGTCTGCACTGTTCACGCGTGGCGAGACGCAGTCGATCTGCACCACCACGCTCGGCACCAAGGACGCCGAGCAGATGATCGACGGACTGACCGGCCTGTCGTACGAGAACTTCATGCTGCACTACAACTTCCCGCCCTACTCGGTCGGTGAAGTCGGTCGCTTCGGTGCGCCGGGCCGTCGTGAAGTCGGCCACGGCAAGCTCGCCTGGCGCGCGCTGCACCCGGTGCTGCCGTCGAAGGACGAGTTCCCGTACACGATCCGCGTTCTGTCGGACATCACCGAGTCGAACGGTTCGTCGTCGATGGCGACGGTGTGCGGTGGTTCGCTGTCGATGATGGACGCTGGCGTTCCCTTGAAGCGCCCGGTTTCGGGCATCGCGATGGGCCTGATCCTCGAAGGCAAGGACTTTGCGGTTCTCTCGGACATCCTCGGCGACGAAGATCACCTTGGCGACATGGACTTCAAGGTCGCAGGCACCGAGGCCGGCATCACCACGATGCAGATGGACATCAAGATCGCCGGCATCACCGACGAGATCATGCGCGTTGCCCTGGCGCAGGCCAAGGAAGGCCGTGCGCACATCCTCGGCGAAATGGCCAAGGCGCTCGACCACACGCGTGAGGAACTCTCGGCGCACGCACCGCGCATCGAGACCTTCACGATCGACAAGACCAAGATCCGTGACGTGATCGGCACGGGCGGCAAGGTCATTCGCGAGATCGTCGCGACGACCGGCGCGAAGGTCGACATCGACGACGAGGGCGTAATCAAGGTGTCGTCGTCCGACACCGCGCAGATCGAAGCCGCGATCAAGTGGATCAAGGGCATCGTCGAGGAAGCCGAAGTCGGCAAGGTCTATGACGGCAAGGTCGTCAACCTGGTGGACTTCGGTGCGTTCGTGAACTTCATGGGTGGCAAGGACGGCCTCGTCCACGTGTCCGAAATCAAGAACGAGCGCGTCGAGAAGGTCTCGGATGTTCTTTCCGAGGGTCAAGAAGTGAAGGTCAAGGTCCTCGAGATCGACCCGCGCGGCAAGGTTCGCCTGTCGATGCGCGTCGTCGACCAGGAGACCGGTGCCGAGCTCGAAGACACGCGCCCAGCGCGCGAGCCGCGCGAAGGCGGCGACCGTGGTCCGCGCCCGCCGCGTCGTGATGGCGACGGTGGCCGTGGCCCGGGCGGCGGCGATCGTGGTCCGCGCGGCGGTGGTGGCGGCGGCGAAGGCCGTGGCCCGCGTCGTGACGGCGACGGTGGCCGTGGTCCCCGCCGCGATGGCGGCGGTGCACGCCCCGAGCGCGCCGCTGGCGGCAACGAGGACGGCCCTGCGCCCGAGTTCGCTCCGGCGTTCCTGACCGGCGATCGCGACTAACACCCTGGCCGCAAGGCTAAGGTGAGAGAGGGGCCCGGAGCGATCCGGGCCCCTTTTTCGTGCGCGCTCGAACTGCGTAGAAACCGGCTCTTATCGGCTGCCGAAACTTCGCCTAGGCTTGCCCCAACATAAGGGGGATTCCATGCGTCGTTTCGTTCTCGCAGCCTTGCTCGCCACCGTCGCCGCGCCCGCGCTTGCCGCACCCGCCGACGATCTCCACCGCGTCATCGCGGATCACTGGGCGTGGTTCCTCAAATCGAACCCGGTCTATGCGACCTCGCTCGGCGTCCACGCCTATGACGATCGGCTCGGCGATTTCAGCCTGGCCGAGCTCGACCGCCAGGCGGCGCAGGCGGCGCTGTTCATCAAGCGGCTCGATGCGATCCCGGCGGCCAAGCTGACCGACGAGGACCGCACCAACAAGGCGATCCTGCGCCGCATCCTGTCCGAGCAGATCGAGGCGAACGGTTTCGGCGAGCGGATGATCACCTTCACCACGCTCGGCAGCTGGTACCAGAGCTTCGCCGGGCTCGCCGACACGGTGCCGGTGCGCACGCGCGCCGATTTCAAGAGCTACCTCATCCGGCTCGCGCAATTCCCCGGTGCCAATGCGCAGCAACTCGAGATCACGCGGCAAGCCGTCGCGGGCGGTTATGTTCAACCGTGCGCCGCGCTGAACGGATTCGAGACGACGATCTCCGGCGTGATCACCGCCAAGCCCGAAGATTCGCGCTTCTACGCGCCGTTCAAGGGCAACCGCCCGGCGGGGATGAGCGACACCGAATGGGCCGACTGGCAGAGCCGCGCGCGCGTGCTGATCACCGACACGATCAACCCCGAATATCGCAAGATCGCGGACTATTATCGCACCGCCTATCTCCCCAAGTGCCGCGTCAGCGTCGGCGCCGCGGCGCTGCCCGAGGGCGCGAAATACTACGCTTTCCAAGTACGCCAGCAGACCACGACCGATCTGACGCCGGCGCAGATCCACGATATCGGCCTGTCGGAGGTCAAGCGCATCAAGACCGCGATGGAAGCGCTCGCCAGAAAGGCCGGTTTTGCCAGCCGCGAGGCGTTCATCCAGGAACTGCGCACCAACCCGAAATATTACGCCAAGAGCGAGACCGAGTTGATGAGCGCCGCCGCGCTGCAGGCCAAGGCGAACGACGGCAATATGCCCAAGCTGTTCGGCACGCTGCCGCGCCTGCCCTACGGCGTGCGCGCGATCCCGGCCGAAACCGCGCCGAGCAGCCCGACCGCCTATTACATGCCGGGATCGCCCAAGGTCGGGATTTCGGGAACGTTCTACGTCAACACATCGAAGCTCGACCAGCGCCCGCTCTATGAGCTGCCCGCGCTGGTGAGCCATGAGGCAGTGCCGGGGCATCACAACCAGATTGCGCTGCAGCAGGAAATGAGCCTGCCCGACTTCCGCAAATACGACACCAATTTCACCGCCTTCGTCGAAGGCTGGGGGCTCTATTCGGAGCATCTCGGGATCGAGCTCGGCATTTACGACACGCCCGAAAAGGACATGGGGCGGCTGTCGTACGAAATGTGGCGCGCGTGTCGGCTGGTGGTCGATACCGGGCTGCACGCGCAAGGGTGGACCAAGGACCAGGCCCTCGCCTTCATGAAGGCCAACACCGCGCTGACCGACGCCAATATCGAGGCCGAGGTCAATCGCTACATCACCAATCCGGGGCAGGCGCTGGCCTACAAGCTCGGCGAATTGAAGATCCTCGCACTGCGCCAGCGCGCCGAGACCAAGCTCGGCGCAAAGTTCGACGTGCGGCGCTTCCACGATGCGGTGCTCGAACATGGCGCGGTGCCGCTCGACTTGCTCGACACGCAGATCGACGCCTGGATCGCGCGCGAGCAACGCGCCGCCTGACGCCGCACGGCTGTCATACAAAGCGGGCAAGGCGGGGCGAAGGAGACAGACCCATGAAGACCCCGCTGCGGCTTGCCGCACTCGCGCTTGCCGTGGCGGCGCTCGGTGGCGCTGCGCCCGCGCCGAACGCCCCGACCGGCCTCAAGGTCGATCGCGTCGTGCTGCTGATGCGCCACGGCATCCGCCCGCCGACCAAGGCGCCGCCGATGCCGCATGGGGTCACCGCCGAGGCGTGGCCGAGCTGGCCGGTCGCGCCCGGCTGGTTGACCCCGCACGGTGCCGCCGCGGTGGTGGCGGTCGCGGGCGCGGACAGGGCAAGCTTTGCCGCGAGCGGACTGATGCCCGCGACGGCGTGCCCGACGCGCGTCGCATTGCTCGCCGACAGCGACCAGCGCACGATCGCGACCGCGCAGAGCTATGCCACCGGGCTCGCGCCCGGCTGCGCGATCGTGATCGAGCATCGCGCGCAGGACGAGGCCGATCCGCTGTTCAACCAGATCGCCGACGGCCACGCCCCGCTCGACCCCGCGCGCGCCGCCGCTGCGGTCGATGCAGCGGTCGGGCCGAGCGGGATCGCGGCGGTCGAGCGGAACGTAACGCCGCTGCTCGCGCGGCTCGATCGCATCCTGTGCGGTGCGGCGAAGACCGAGTGCGGCGTCATGCGCGAGCCCTCGACGCTCACCCCCGCCACCGCGACGACGCGCCCCAAGCTCGGCGGCGCGCTCGACCGCGCCTCGACCGCGGCGCAGATCCTGCTGCTCGAATATGCCGAGGGGAAGCCCGTGGCAGAGATCGGCTGGGGCCGCGCCACCGCCGCCGATGTCACCGCGCTCGGTGCGTTCCATGCGCTCGAGTTCCGTCTGCTCGCGCGCGCGCCCTATATCGCGGCGCGCAACATGGCGGGGCTGAGCCCGCGGATCGTCGGCTGGCTGTCGGACGACGCACCAACCGCGCCGACGATCGCGATGATCGCGGGGCACGACACGCAAGTCGCCAACCTCGCCGGGCTGCTCGACCTGCATTGGCGCGTGCCGGGCATCGCCGCCGACGATCCCGTTCCGGGCGGCGCG